>DATHGV010000480.1:0-4437 GCA_035490135.1 Candidatus Methylomirabilota bacterium | reverse complement strand
TTCGGAAGTGCTCGGGACTCGCAGTGTTGCAAAAGGCGGATATGTGCGACATATCTGATGAGGCCCGACACAAACGCTGCACTTTCAGGGAACGTCGTGTCAGATCAGCCGTTGCCTCTTTCCAATAAGTCCCACACACGTATTCTCGATGATCTTGGCGAACAGACTGTTCGCGTGATCGACTTATGCGAACGCTTTCGAGTAGATGGCCTTATACGGCTGCACCAGCGAGACTATGATCTAGTCGAACTTCGGAAGAAATATGTTCATTTCAATTTAGAGTTCACTCTAAACGAACGCGGAAAACGCTACGCAGTGCTTCCCATCATACGATCCGGCTACAGGACGGAGAGCCACGACGAGGAGGTCCTTCCGGTCCTTGATCCGAGACGGCATCGGATCGGCGTATGCGAAGCGGTAATGCAGCGTGTTCCTATCGAAGAGGTGTCGAGCACGCATTTTGCAAATTCGATAGCAACAATCATGACAATCGACGAGCTAAAGAAGGCGCTGATCCAACGCTACGCCCCGCTATTTCCCTATCTCCGGCCAGAACAACTCCTATCGCGGGGTTGCGCCATTACTCTCATTTCGTTTTAGAGACGCTGGAGACTAAACTTTCGGAGAGAGGAATGACGAGAGACGAGCAACTCGCTGAGTTGGCACGACAGGGCAGAGAAGCAAGCAGCGTTGGCCGAGCAAGAGCGCAAATTTCATGAAGTGCAAGACAGCTACTATATCAACTACAAGATTGGTGAGGCCAAGCTAACTATAAGATTGTTCACCATCAACTTAATGACCATTCCGTATTCGCAGATTGCGGAGATAGAGTTCGGATCGGTTTTCGTCTCTCGGCCTGCACAAATTGACCTCAGCAGTAGCAGGCACAAAGGCTGCAGGATCAAGAAAGTCTCGCGGTTGGTTTCGCTACGTTATAATCACTCCGAGAGACCCCAAAATCCTAATGAATGCATTCAATACGTTTCGCTCGCTCGCCGATCCAGTCGCTGAAATGGGCGAGATAAATGCTCCACTGCCACCGTTCCTTCAACCGAACGACAAGCCCCAGTGAGTTGATGGGATGTATGTCCGTTGTGGGTCAAACGCGTCATTTTGACAATGCGCCGACCACTTCCGATCTACCCCTGATGAGCAGAC
Organism: Candidatus Methylomirabilota bacterium; assembly: GCA_035490135.1. Lineage (GTDB taxonomy): Bacteria > Acidobacteriota > Terriglobia > Acidiferrales > UBA7541 > Acidiferrum. Next base: position 3,279 of record DATHGV010000480.1, on the reverse strand, counting down.
ATTCTCAGCGCCCATCGACATGTCTCAAAGGTGCCAAAAGGCGACGTTGGCGTCTTCAGACCTGAGGATTGCGCCCGTTCCCGCTGTTCAGTGTGAACGCCGCTGCCCGCGCGGCAGGATGATGCGGAACTCGGTGAACTCACCGTGTTTCGTGTCGACGTCAACTGAGCCGCCGTGTTGCTTGACGATGATGTCATGGCAGATAGAGAGACCAAGCCCAGTTCCCTCACCGGCAGGCTTGGTCGTGAAGAACGGATTGAATATCTTTTCCCGGACGTCGGGAGGAATGCCGGTGCCGTTATCACGAATCCTGACCTCTACGCGGTCACCGAGGTTCTTCGTCGATGCCGCAAGGGTAGGCTCATAGCCATCGCTACTATCCTGCTCCTTGCGCTTGGTTGCGGCATAGAAGCCGTTCGAGATGAGGTTCAAAAGTGCTCGGGTGATCTCCTGTGGGAACACGTCGACCTCACTGGCGGTCGGATCAAAGGACCTTTCCAATTTGATCCTGAAGCTCTGATTCTCGGCGCGCGCACCGTGGTAGGCCAGATTGAGGCTCTCCTCGACGAGGTCGTTGGCATTAGCCAATCGATGTTCGCCTGATCCTTCGTGCGAGTGCAGCAGCATGTTCTTGACGATGGCGTCTGCGCGCTTGCCGTGCTGTATGACCTTTTCAAGATTGCCGCGCAAAGTGTTTGTCAGCTCGGCGATTTCACGGCGTGTCTCATCATCGCCGGTCATCCCGCCTAGGACCTCCTGCAGTTCGTCGATCAGTTCGGCAGAAACCCCCGAGAAATTGTTGACAAAATTGAGTGGGTTTTTGATCTCGTGTGCAATGCCGGCGGTCAGTTGGCCGAGCGACGCAAGCTTCTGGGTCTGGACAAGGCGATCCTGCGCAGCCCGCAATTCCTCCAAAGAATTGGTAAGTTCGAGCGTACGAGCCTCCAGGGATTCGTTCGCAAGTTGCAAAGCCGCTTTGGCGCGCTTTTGCTCGGTAATTTCCTCAGCTACGACATTGATGCCGAGAATAGCGCCATCTTTAGCCTTCAGCGGATGCCAGTAGGTAATCCACACGCGCTCCGCGTTGCTCCCGTCCGGGCGTTGGCCATTGACCTCTATGCCCGTGATCGGCTCCCCGGTCCTCAAAATCGCCTGGACGATCGACTCGACCTGGTCCGCGACTTGCGGGACGGTATTTCGCACTGACTTGCCGATATGACCGGCGATTGAAATGCCGCAGATCTCCGTCAGGCGGCGATTGATTTGCCGATAGCGGCAATCGGGAGTGAGAAACGCGAGCCCGATCGGAGCGTTTTCGTAGAGCAACCGCAATTCCGTCAGCGCCTCCTGCAGCCGCGTGCCGCTCGCCACGAGCGCGGTCTCGTGCAGACGTCGTTCGGCAAACAGCGCAACAAGTACGAATACGCAAAACGACACGGCCAAGATGCTCGCCTGTGCGCCCAGAATGCGCTCGGAGATCGGCAAGCTGGCGTCGCCGAAAAAGCCGATGCTGAATGTTGTCGCCAAAACAATTGTGAGTCCACTGATGAAGGCAGCCGTCGCTGCAAAGACCGGGTGGCAGCGAGCCGCCAGCCACAACAGCATTGGAAACAGCAGTGCAACCGGGACGACAGTCCCCCAAAATCCCTGCGGCAGAAAAATGACGAACCCATTCAGGATGACTAACGCCACGAGTGCGGCGACGCCTTCCAAAAATCCGCGCCACGATGGCGGCTGCCGTGCGGCCGAAGCGAACTCAATGATTAGCGGTGCGACCGTGATGATTCCAAGGGCATCGGAAGCGAACCAGTGCTGCCAAATAGTCAGAATCGGCGCGTTCGGGCTGTGAAAGTATAGGAACCCGGCAGTCCCGCCAATTCCCGAGACCGCGGTCGCAACGATAGCGCACACCAGGATTCCCAGCACGTGGCTTAGCTTGCCGAGATTGAAACCCAATCCGAAGTAGCGCTCGATCAGCCACGCTGTCAGCAATGCTTCGCCCGCGTTGCACAGGCCGAAGACCACCGCGCTGAAAAGAGTCCGATCACCCATTAAGTTGGCAACAATGGTCGCGGCCATTGCGCCAGCGGCGACCGGCAAGCGCGCACGCGGTCCAAGCGCAATGAGGACACCGGAAGCAACGCCGGAAGCCGGCCAAAACACGGCCACGCCGTCGAGTTTGGTGAGAAGAAGAAGACTTAGCCGTGCCGCCAGGAAGTAAACGATGCCCACTGCAGCGGCCAGCCCGATTGAACGAGCCCACTGCCGTGTTGAACCAGCATCGGTGTTCGGTCGGCTGTAGTCAGCAACATCGGCCGGGACGGCCACAGGCAGCGTCGCATCCATGAAAATCACCCCCATCGAAGAGTGAGCCGAATACGGGGGTGGTGCGCATGGAGTTCGAGTGGCGAAATGACGGCCGCACCTCAAACAAACGTGATGAAATCACGCCGCCTCGATCCTCAAGGCTCCCCGCTGCTACCAAAGTAACCCGCATTTGCGGCAATCTCACGACATCCCACTGGCTAAAAGTTCGCACATTAGCAGAGGGATGTGGGCGAGTTCAGGTAGCGGGGGGCGGGCGGATTGGCCGATGTCGCTGTTGGGTCAAACTCGGAAGAACTCAGTACGAGCATATATTTTCCGCTTTGCCTCGAACTCGGACATTGCTCGATGCAGGCGGCACTTCGCATTTGTGCCAACAACAGAAGTGCAGGTCGGTTTGCTGGCAACCTGTTTCCTCGCGTCAGGCTAGGAACTTCGAATTTGAACTCGTTTTGTCAGCTTTTGTAGCGACCGCCTTGCAATGCAACCTCATCCGTCTCCCGCCGCGATGATTTCGCGCGGCTGCCCTTGGTCGCGCACCAGCCAATAGACGGCGCCCAGCGCGAGGATGGCTGCGGCGAGCGCCAGCAGATGGAAGGCATCCGTGCTCGACAGATCGAGAATGATCAATTTGCGTACCACCGCCAGCAACGCAATCAGGATGACAGAGCGTACTTGCACAACACTGTGGCGCCGCTCCGCCACCACCAGCAGGGAGCGCTTGAACTCGAGCGCAATAATGACGGTAAAGATCATGCCAAACACTGTCTGGAACACACCATAATCGGTCGGATCGAAATTGGTTGCCCAGATGCTGAGCAGGATTTTCAGCGTCAGATTCCACAGCGCGAGGGCAATGATGATGGCGATCAGCGTGGTCAGCATCAGGACGCAGACTTGCTCGAATTTCTGGTAGAGCGTCAGCGGCTCGAACGACAGGCGCAGATCAGAAAA
>DATHGV010000479.1:0-3514 GCA_035490135.1 Candidatus Methylomirabilota bacterium | reverse complement strand
TAGACCAAAATTTTCTCATACCTTTATATAGAAAGGGCCGCCTTCCTGTGCGGCCCCGTCACCCAGTAGGCTACCCCCTAATTTCTGACGGAAGGAGTGCTTTTCGAGCGGCTGCCCTGCGACAGTGCGACTCTGACACCTCTTTCCCCTGCTGCCGTGATTCAGTGCGACCGCCCGCCGTGGAAATTTGCCGCTGGGACTCCCTGCAACCCTGTTCCCTTGATCCGGTGCAGCAGGGTTTCGCGGCATCTTCTAACTCTGCCGCCATATTGCCCGAAAGCCCTGCTCCAATGATCCTCGGCCATAAAGTTTCCGGGTTTCAGGCACCGCACGCGGAAGCCACGGGTGACAGTAGCTAAATAGATAACTGTGACTCCTGCGTCATGTCGTTTTACGCGCGCGCGCGGGGCGAGGCGGCGTCTCGCTTCGGAAGATTTCCTCAGGAAGCGGTTGGAGCGAGCGTCGGCTCGGCCGTCTTCTCGAGCGCGCCGCGTCTCATCGCGGAAGCAAAGCAAACAAAATCGAACACTGCTACGCGCTTGCGCAAGCTGTGCAATTTCTTGCCGTCATGCGCAATCTTGCGGTTGATCCGCTGGACTAACGCCCGCATGGTGACTGGAATCTTGTTTTTCTTCATCGTATCAGCTAAGTACCATGCTCAATCGAGCGATCAAGCAGGTGAGCGCGTGCTGGTATTACCCGAATTTTGGGCAGCGAAGTTCTCGAAATATTTTTTTCGAACGCTCGTCGGGGATCAGAGCCAAATCAGCGAGCGTTTCTCGTGTGCGGCGATCTCCGCTGTCCGCTGACACTCGAAGGTGCAGATCGCATTGACTTCGGTGTTACGCTTGAAAGCTCAATGCACGCGCTTCGGGATCCCGCGCTCAAAGCAGCTGCGCGAATGCCGCTGCTCGATCACTACCATCCCGGAATGCCGTTCGAGATCATGGAAAGCGACGTCTGCCGCTGGTTAATCGTTCAACCGCTGATTATCACAGTTATCGGAAAAGCATTCTTCGACTGCTCTCTAAGGTTCCTCATGCCGCAATGATCATAGCTACTGTCGCCCTGGTTTTATTCGTAGGCCTCGTCAGTGTGACGCTGTTGGGAGGTCATGTGCGTCGGCTCCTTAGCCCGGAGCAGCTGAGTGCTGAATCTAAGGACGTCGTGAAACTGGCACTAGGGCTTGTCGCGACCATGACTGCTATACTCTTGGGGCTGCTCATCAGTTCGGCCAAGAGTGCGTTCGACACCGCGCGAAGTGAAGTGATGCAGATGGCAGCGAAAGTCGCCTTGCTCGACCGTGTGCTGGTGCTTTACGGTCCGGAAACAGCGGACGCCCGCCGCGCCCTTCGTGACGCGATCGCCGAGGGAGTCCGGCGTACGTGGCCAGCGGACCAAAGCGGTGCGGTACGGTTAGAGCCGAACCAGAAAATGGGTGACGCCGTTTACGAGGCGATTAGTCATCTCAGGCCGCAAGACGAGGCGCAACGTGGTCTTAAAACAGAGGCGGCAAGCCTTATGGTACAGCTGGCAGAGCTTCGAGCACTCGTGCAAGCACAGGCGGTTTCGTCGGTTTCAAAGCCGTTGCTGATCGCGTTGATCTTGTGGCTCGTGGTGATCTTCTTTGGATTCAGCCTGCTTGCACCGTCCACCGCTACAAGCACTCTCGCTCTGATCGCCGGGGCGTTCTCCGTCGCGTGCGCCGTCTTCATAATATTGGAGCTCGACCACCCATTTGCCGGCGTTATCCGAATTCCCAGCGACCCGATGATAAACACGTTGCGCGATCTCGCCAAGGACAGCCCCTAAGTGGCCGCGTGAAACGTCCCATCCTCCTCGTAGCCTCCTAGCTTCTAGCAACCTTCGTGGGAGTCCGTTGTGCTGTTTTCCTGTGATGTCAAACTTGTTTGACTGGTTGCTTGTTCCCCTGCTGCTACTTGCCGTTGGTAGGCTAGCCGCAGTTGAGCCACCACCTAATCCGGCAGTGGCAGACGAATTGAAACAACTAAACGATCGAACCATCCTAAACACTTACCTGTCGTGGGAGTCAGAATGGAATCAATTCAAACACGGAGAAGAAAAAGCAGTTTGGACCCTATCGGGATTATGGGGATGGTCTGCGAGCGACTGGCAAGACTGGGGCGTACGTTTTAAGTTGCCTTTTGCTTATCGCCGAAGTGATCAACCATCAGATCACGCTGACGTCGGCGGTATTGGTGATGGTGAGATTGGAGCAGGGACAGCCTTTCGTTTGAGTCGAGCGTGGCGCACTGCCGGTGGTATCGAGTTGCATGCCGATACCGCTTCAGATTCCGCGCTTGCTGAAAAGGTGTTGCGTTTAAAGTCGGGTTGGGGAGTCGCACATGACTTTAGCCACTGGCTGACGGTAACGCTCAATGCCGACTACAACCATTCCATTGCCGAAAGAGATGGTGTTCCGCCGCAGCGTTATTTTGAACTGTCGCTACCCGCGACGGTAATTCTTCCGCAGGCTTGGTCAATACACGCGCAATACAAAACGACTGTCGATTTTGAGAATGACGATCGGTGGAGTCACAGGATAAGCGCAGGCATTGCGAAGCGTCTTTCAAAAGTCCCGGTTGTCTTTAGCGCTACATTGGAAAAGCCGCTTAGTAGCAGTGCAGAGAAATTTAGGGTCAGCGTGACCATCGTCTACTATTTCCAACGGTACCACTCACCGAGATAGCTGGGCCCGGGAGGTTGCGGCTTAGCACGCATCACTTAGCGATTTTCTCCACCTAGTTCCAAGTAAAGTCGCCGCGAGTGCGCACCCCGATTCAACGTTTATAATCGCAGTCAACTTTTCATCCGCGTACACAACGAAACGCTTTCCGTCGTCGCGATGTGCGTCTGCAATCCAGATCGTTCGCCCCTTAGAATCAATCAATGAGACCTAGCCCAAACTCCAACCCGGCTTTGCTGAGATTGTCAGTCGAACTGTCCGGCACAACGGCTATTTATCCTTCCATTAAAGTGACTAACGACTCCTTTGATTCCGGCGTTCCCCGGCAATGAACGCGCTTGATGAAGCTGACCTCACTGGGGAAGGATAGCAATCCAAGATTGGCAGTGACAATGATCGTGTACGTATCGGTATGTCACCGAACGTGGCCAGTGCACCCCTGACACCCTTTTCCCCTGCTGTCGTGATTCACTGCGCCCGCCCGCCGTGGAAATTTGCCGCTGCTACCCTGCAACAGTGTTCCCTTGATTCCAAGGCAATCGGGTTTCCAGTTCGCTCGGCGGCGACATTGCTGACGTGATCGCGTCGGCTTATTTGTCCGCCGTCTCCGGTGCAGTGGAAGCGAGTTTTTGGAAGCGGGGATCGTTCCGCAGCGGATCGAACATCGGATCGAGCCGGAGCAGCGCGGGAGTGAGCGGCACGTTTTGCGTAGCCAGCGGGCCAGCATAGGGTGTCGAGAGCACTTTCTGTAACGCGGCGATGGCGCGGTCAAGTTCGCCCATTTGCGCGGCTACCCGGGCGAGAATC
>DATHGV010000478.1:0-6251 GCA_035490135.1 Candidatus Methylomirabilota bacterium | reverse complement strand
ACGCAGGGAGCCCCGCAGATCAAAAATATCAAAATTGCCGTTTCCAACCCCAGCGACCATACGCGAAAGGCCGCGGACATCGTCATTCCCGTCAAGCAGATCCGCAAAGTTGCGCCTGACTTCACACCCGGCGCCATGATTGTCACCGCCGGTGACGCAAGCACATTGGAAGAAGACGCCTCCGCATGGCAGACACAAGAGCTTCCCTCGCAGGCCGATGATTTGGACGGAGACGGCAAGGCCGACGAACTGGCCTTTCAAGTTGATCTTGGGCCACACCAGACCCGCATCGTGACGGTGTCCTACGGCGATCAAGGTCGCATCTGGCGCTTACGCGGCGATTATGAGCAACGAACAGCCGCGCTGTTCAGCCGGAAAATCGAAGGCCTCGGATGGGAATCGGAGCGTGTGGCATTCCGAGTATATTTTGATCCCCGGAACGCCATTGATCTCTATGGCAAGCGCCGGCCCACTTTACAACTTGGGATGTACGCTTCCCCGGACTACAACTATCACGACGAATCTCCGGAAGGCCGCGATATTTACAAGGTAGGTGACGCGATCGGAATTGGTTCCGTGGCCGCCATGGTGGATGGCAAGACCATCAAAGTCGCGGACGTCAAAGAGCGGAAATGGCGAATTGTCGCGAGCGGGCCAGTGCGGACTGTTGTGGAGTTGGAATACGATGGTTGGAACGCCGGTGGAAAACTCATCGATCTTCGCTCGCGAATCACAATGTGGGCGGGTGAACGAGGTTTTACTCACACGATTTTTGCGAAGTCCGCGGATGACTTCGAGTTCGTCACCGGGCTGCCGGCGAAGCCTGGTATCGAGCCCGCGACAAGCGGAAAGGATTCACCCGCGGCGTGGCTGGCGACTTGGGGCGAGCAAGTCGTCGCGCCGGGACCTACGGCAACCGAAGCCGTCACAGGTCAACAGCTGGGCCTGGCGATCGTAACGCTGGCGCCACACGCCGTATTCAAGGACGACAGCAAGAACCATCTCGTCGATTTCAAACTGAGCAATGGTGCTCAATCCTGGTACACCATTGCAGCCTGGGATCAGGAAGGATCCAATCGCCGAGTCGTCTACGCGAATCAGAAAGAGAAGGGCCAGCGGCAATCTCTGATTCTTCCCTCAGATGCCATCATAAGCCGCGAAGAATTTCTGAATGTCGTAAAGGATCACGCCGAGCGCATGGCGCAGCCGCCAGCCATTCACATCGTATCGGATTCGGCTAGCAGCGAGCAGGGGCCTCCAGATACTTTGCTTCCTCATAAATCAAAGACTATCGAGCAAGCACTTGCCCTCTTGCGTCAGGCTGTCGACCGTACCGCTTTGCAATGGGAGCCGCTTCTTCAGTCGACGCCTGAACCTATTACTTCGCATTCCGGCCAGGGATTCTTTACTGAAGCCAACAATGTGACCGGCGAGTGGCAAAAACAAACCGGATATTACTGGACGGGAAGTTTTTGGACCGGAGAGCTGTGGCAACTATATTCCGCAACCCATGATGAAAAGTATCGGCGATGGGCGGAACTATGGGGTTCGAAGTTTATCAATCAAGAGTCACTGCAAAATCATGACGCGGGATTTTTGTATTACTACTCCTCGGCGATGGGATTCGACTCGACTCACGATGACGCGCTTCGCGCCAGCGCCTTGCGCGGTGCAGAGCGGTTGGACCAACTCTTCAATCCGAAAACGCAGCTTATCGCATCGTGGGGCGTGAACGGAGATGACACCATCGTCGACACCATGATGAATCTGCAGTTGCTGTGGTGGGCGACCGAAAAGACGGGAGACAAGCGGTGGATGGAGATTGGCAGGAAGCACGCCCTCCGTACTGCGGAATGGTATGTGCGTCCGGATGGATCCGTTTTTCAGTCCGTGCATTACAATCCCGGCGACAGCAGGCAAAACTTTGCCTTGCGTGGCGGGGGCAACGAGGCCGAACTCCCGCTCGTGAATAGTGTCGCGCCGGGACAGTGGGTTTTCGCTCACACGCATCAGGGCTTTGGCGCAGACACTACATGGTCACGAGGACTTGCTTGGGCGTTGTATGGCTTCTCATCTGCGTATTCGGAAACTCATGATCGATTGTTTTTGTCCACCGCCCAGCGAATCGCGGACTATGCCATCAAGAACCTCCCGAGCGATTCCGTGCCGTGGTACGACTTTGACGACGAGGGCGTTCATTTTCGTAACCGGGATTCTTCGGCCGCCGCAATCATCGCGGGAGGGTTATTCCGTCTCTCCCTGATTACCACCGACGCCGCAGGCGCGAAGAGCTATCGAGATGAGGGAGAGCGCATCGTGCAATCGTTGATCGACCGGTATCTGACTCCTGTCGGAGACAATGATCAGACTCCGCCGGGCGTGCTGCGCCACGGCTGTGGCGTTCGCCCCAGTGACGCGATGTTGATTTACGGACAGTACTTCTTGCTCGAGGACCTGTTGTGGCTGGAGCAGCACAAAAGCGAAGAGCGTTCCACTAAAACCGTAAAACCATGACATACGCAAGCTTGCCTCTGCTGGCGTTCAGAGCCGCGTTTTCTTCCACCTTGCAAAAAACCAAATTCCATATCGCACCTCCTGTTGTTTTGATTCTCTGCGGATTGTTGAGTCCAAGTTGCAGCTCGGTCGCGAAGACCCAGGCTACCGCATCGCAAATCGATGCCGCTGTTTTCAACCAGCAGGTGCGAAGTTTTTTGCAGACTGAACTAACCGCACATGTTACGGACATCAAGAGTCTTGATCCCCCTCCAGACCGTGTGGTTGGCGCGCTGACCACTGGTGAATTTTCGTGGGGATCCTTCATGCGCACTCTTGGTACCTATTCTGAATGCTTTGGGACCAGGGAAATTGCCGGTCATGATGTTCCGGAGATGATCGGAAAGATGGCTCACATCGAGCTGAGCCACGGAGGAAAAACCTGGGCGCAACTCTACGCAGCAATGGCTTTGCAGAGCTTTGGAACCCACTTGAATCACAATGCCTTGTGGCAGGGGATGACCACCGAACAGCACGAGGAGTACCGGAAGCTGCTCGACCCTGCTCGCTTTTACGATGGAAAAACTCATACGCTCATCCATCTTCCCGAAAATTATTTTGGCGTGGCCGCGCGGATCGCGGCCATCAACTACCAACTCGGCCTCAACAAAGATCGCACCGCCTTGGATGATCTGCTCAATCGGGCCGCCAAACAATTCACCGACGGCGCCCTCTTCGCCGATGATGCGCTGCCCACCGGCCGCTACGATCGCTACTCCAACGAGTACGCCAGAGCAATCTACGATGCTGCGGAACGCGCAGGCCGTCAGGACATTGTTAAGGCCGTTGCGCTTTCGCTAGTAGAGCAGATGAAACTCTGGTGGGACTTGTTGTCCGAGGATGGCTACGGCTACTCCTGGGGGCGCAGTCTTGGCGCCATCAGTTATATGGACACTCTGGAAATCGCTGCTTTTCTCGGTCAGCACCCAGAATTCCGGCCCGCCCCTCTCGCTCAGTTGGCTGCAGCCTACTTTGCAGCTTGGTCCTGGTTGCAAAATGATTTCAATGGCCAGACGCATCTCCTCTCCGTTTTCGCTTTCGGCAGAGGCGACTACAGCTACATCACCAAAGAACGCGAATGGCAGCAGACCACAACGTTCTTCGGAAAAGTGATCGCTTCCCACCAGAAATTCATGGAAGCTCTCCAACGGGAAGGAGTCATAAAGTTTCCTTCACGCCCGACCCTGGCCGACGTTTCTCGTTTTCAATATTTTCGAAATGGACCGGGCCGCAAGTTTGGAGTCTGGGTGGTTCGTCAGGGTCACCTGCATTTCGCATTGCCGTTCGTGAGCGGACCACAAGCGGCGACATCTGACTATGAGCCCGCACCGCATGGATTTCCCGGCCTTGCGGCCCCTGTCGAAAAAATCTATCCGTGCCTCGTTCCGTTTCTGGAATTGGACGATGGGAAGACCATCGCTGCTGCCGATGGAGCGGATGAGATCAAGCCTGCTGCTGACGGCAAGAGCGTGGTCGTGGTGTGGAGACGTTGGGTTGTCCCAGGCACTAAGGCTGGAGATTTTGTCGATGCAGGCGTGGTCTCGGAAGTCACCTGGACCCTTCATGGAAACAGTCTTCGAAGAATGGAGTCGTTGACCTCATCCCAGCCATTGAACGTTCATCGCCTCTGGTTGGCCATTCCCAGCCGTTTCGATCATCTGGAGACTTCTTATCTTGAAGGCGGTCGCATCGATCGACTTATCTCAGAAGAAACAACACTGGAAGTGCAAGTTAACAATTCGAACTTTCTCTTCGACATTTCCGCCTATGCAACCGGGAATGATCCTCGGGGTCGTGGGGATCGTGGGCCTCTACCGCTGCATTTGATCCTTCAAACCAAAAGATTTTCGTTGACGCCAGCTGTGTCCAAGCGCTGGGAACTCTCTTTGACCACACACTGAGTGAAGATTTCAGTCTGAGGTGATATAACTCTCGCTCACGTTTAATGCCTCTCTAATTTCAAAACAGCATGCCCCCGGTCATCCAAGTTTCTCGAGTTCGCAAAACCTATGGCTTCACTGTCGCCGTCGACGAAGTTTCCTTCGACGTAAACGAAGGCGAGATTTTCGGTCTAATCGGCCCCAACGGCGCCGGAAAAACCACCACCATGGAGTGCATCGAGGGTCTCCGCACTCCGGACCGCGGCACCATCTCAGTTCTCGGCCTTGATCCTTTTCGTCAGGTCTACCAGCTGCAGGCTCGCATCGGTGTTCAACTCCAGCAGGCCCAGCTGCAAAAACGCATCAAAGTTTGGGAGGCCGTCGACCTTTGGGCCTCGCTCTACCATAAGAAATCCGCCGATGCCGAACGCCTCCTCGAAAATCTCGGCCTCACCGACAAGCGCGATGCTTGGTTTATGAATCTTTCCGGCGGCCAGAAGCAGCGCCTGTTTATTGCCCTCGCATTAATAAACGATCCCGAAGTTGTTTTTCTCGACGAGCTGACCACCGGCCTGGATCCCCAATCTCGCCGGGCCATTTGGGAACTCGTCCGCAACATCCGCAAGCGCGGCAAGACCGTTTTTCTGACTACTCATCTGATGGAGGAGGCCGAGCGCTTGTGCGATCGCGTAGCCATCATCGAGCACGGCCGTATCATCGACATCGACAGTCCAGACAAACTCGTCGACCGCCACTGTCCCGAGCGGACCATAGTTCTCGCCACCAATGATCGGCGCGCTGAGGAACGTTTTCGCACCATCCCAAGAGTCGAGTCGGTAACCTCTGCTGACTCTCGATTCACCATCAGTGGCCGCGGCGACGATCTAGTGACCAGCGTGATTCATTGTTTGTCCGAGAATCACATCCCGGTCACCGATTTCCGAACTATTCTTCCCAATCTTGAGGACGTCTTTCTTAAACTAACGGGACATTCAATTCGTGAATAGGCTCAAACAATGCTAGGCCTCTGGAAACTCACTTGGATCGAGATCAAAATTTTCATGCGCGAGCCCTTAGGCGCGATCGGCACCATCGTCGTGCCCGTCGTCGTGTTCCTCGTGCTGGGGCGAATATTCGGCCGCGGACGTGCCCCAGCCACACCCAGCCCCAACAGTTTTGTCCACGTAGGCGTGCCGGTGCTCGCGTCGCTGCTGATCGCCGTCAGCGCCGTGCTCTCCCTCGTCACCATTATTTCCATCTATCGCGAAGGCGGCATCCTCAAACGCCTCCGCGCTACCCCGCTGCGCCCATACACGATTCTCACCGCCCACGTGCTCGTCAAGCTGCTACTCACGGCAGTCACACTGGTCTTGATGGTTCTCGCCGGCAAACGCTATTACCCGGCCGGCGTTCATGTGCACTTGTTTTCCTTCACGGTTGCGCTGCTGATCAGCACTTGCAGTATCCTGTCCATAGGCTTCCTGATAGCCAGCATCGTTCCCACCGCGCGCTTCGCTCAGCCTATTGGCGCCATCATTTTTTATCCCATGTTCGGTTTTTCAGGGCTCTTCACGCCGGTTGCGTCTTTTCCGCCTGTCCTTCGCGCGGTGTCCCGAGTGCTTCCGCTAACCTACGCCGTAAGTCTCCTCCAAGGAATTTGGAATGGCGAAGCGTGGTCGGCTCACCTCGGAGACGTAGCGGCATTGGCCCTGGGATTTGTCCTGTGCACCGCGATCTCTACAAAAGTTTTTCGCTGGGAGTAGCAAACTTACGGAATAAAACGCGCCCCCTTATAGTCTGCACCGGTAGAACACGTCC
>DATHGV010000477.1:0-4549 GCA_035490135.1 Candidatus Methylomirabilota bacterium | reverse complement strand
ACATCACCATGGCTTTTCTAGCCGCGCGCGCGCAATTTCAACCGGGCGAAAACACCTGGACGCTCTCGCAGGCGAAAGTCGTGCACTACGATCCGGCTGGTAACATTACTTCCGAACAAATCGAGCCGAGTCTGATTGTCAGGCATTGGAGCGAAACACCCTACCGACTGCGTAGTGCCAACATGCGCGCCGAATTCATGAGCCTGCCGGAGTTGCGCGATTATTTGAGTTTTAATTCCGATTTTCCGCAGACGTTGCTCGCGCCGTTTCGCACTCATTATCACTATCGAATTGCGCTGCCCTGGACCTGTCTCGTCGTCGCCCTCATCGCCGCGCCGCTCGGCGTCGGCTTTTCCCGCCGGGGCGTCCTTGCCAGTGTGGCCACCGCCATTCTGCTGATTTTTGCATTAAATTTTTCCACACACCTTTTTCTCGCCCTCGGCGAAGGTGACCGTATCCCGGCCTGGATCGCCGGCTGGGCACCCACAATCGTTTTCGGAACGATTGGCCTCTATTTATTGCAATTGCGCTCGTCCAATCGGGATCCTTCCGACTTTCGCGGCTTCCTGCCGCGGCGTATATTTGCGCGATGATAAACCCCCTGGCGACCGACTGGCCAATCAAACAGCGTTCGGAGATTTGCAACGCAACCCAACGACCATTTGTGCCTGGCGAAGTGTTCTACACTTTGCTTTATCGCGAAGGTGACGGATTCCGCCGGGAAGACTTGAGCGAAGAAGCCTGGCGCGATCGCAACGAGAACATTCAGCCTTTTTCATTTTGGAAAACGAAATTCGAACCCGCACCGCCAGCGGCTCCTGAACCGCTCGCGAAAGAAAACGCCGAGCAACTTTTCCGGCGCCTGATCGTGGAAGCTGATCCGCCGGCGAACGCCTGTTTCGTCCTTGCCGTAATGCTCGAGCGCAAACGTGTGCTGAAGCAAGTGCGCACGGAAAATGCCGGCGGTGATCGCTTGCTCATCTACGAGCATCGCGACAACGGCGACGTCTTTATCGTGCGTGACCCGCAATTGCGTCTGAGCGAACTCGAACGCGTGCAAGACGAAGTTGCGAATCTTCTTCACGCTTCCGATTCGAAGTAGGAATAGGTGGATCGGCCGCTCCGCGGGCGATTCTGATCAATAGCCGTCCGCCGCTTGATTAACATCGAGCACGGACTGCTCGATCCACCTGCGCTGTAGCACATTCTGTGAGACAGTTCCCGATGGTTACAGCGCTTCCTTGGTTCAGTGGCAACTTCCCGCTTTACCTCGCCCCAATGGCGGGTGTGACGGACAAGGTTTTCCGCCAAATCTGCAAGGACTATGGCGCAGACGTTCTCGTCACCGAATTCGTTTCCGCTGAAGGCGTCTTTCGCCGCAACGAGCGTACTCGCGAATACCTCGATTTTGGCCCGTGCGAGCGGCCCCTTGGCGTGCAGCTCTTCGGCGCTGACGCCGCCCACATGGCGGAGGCGGCTAAACATGTGGTCGATTGGGTTGCGCCCGATTTTATCGACCTGAATTTTGGGTGTCCGGTCAACAAAGTGGTCGCGAAAAATGGTGGCTCGGCCCTTCTAAAGGATTGTCCCACTCTTAACAGTGTGGCCAAAGCAGTCGTGCAGGCTGTTGCTCCCTTGCCGGTCACGGCAAAAATTCGGATTGGTTGGGATGCCGATTCGGTCAATGCCGTGCGCGTCGCTGGAATTCTAGAGGACTGCGGAATCGCGGCCCTGGCTGTGCATGGACGCACCCGCGCCCAAGGTTATTCCGGCGAGGCAGACTGGCGCGTCATCGGCGAAGTAGCCCAGACGGTCGCGATCCCGGTTATTGGCAATGGCGATTTGTTTTCTCCCCAGGAAGTCGCGCGCCGGCGCGCGGAAATGAAAATTGCTGGCGTCATGATCGGTCGCGCGGCCATGAGTGCGCCGTGGATTTTCCGGCAGATAAAACATTATCTCGCGGCGGGCGAATTGTTGCCGCCGCCTGAATTATCGGAGAGATGGAATGTGATTATCGGGCATTGCCGGACCCACGCCGAAAGTTGGGGTGATGAAGAACAAGCCATCCGGTCAATGCGCGCCCGATTGATGGCGTATTCGAAAAATTTCCCGGCAGCGAAAGTATTGCGCGAGAAATTTCAACACGTCTCCACGCTCTCCGAGATCGAGGCCATTGCACACGATTACCTTGCTTCTGTAGAGCCGTTGGAATTGTCGAGCGTCATGTAGCCACGGCGCTCAGTCGCCGTGCTCACGAATTATGAGACCGCACCGACAGAGCGGGGCGGCTACAGTAAACGCGCGCTACATTTTAACGACGACTCGGTTTCGCGCCCCAATTCGATCATTAAACCCGTATTTGGCACACAATCTTCTAACCACGAAGCGTGGAGATCGCAGCTTCCGAACAGCGCATTGGCGATCTCGATTCAGACAGACAGGCGGACATAGTAATCGCGGCTCGTTCAGAGCGGGATGATCTCGGCCCTAGCCCTGAAACAGGGAAGCGTCCGCGAAAAAACCGACGACCATTACCCGCTCGAAACATCGCTGCAGCGCTATGCGTGATTGCTGCCGCCCGAGTCTTCATCTTTTCCGCCGCTTTTCCGTTTTTCAACAATGTGGATGAGCAAGACCATGCTGACATGGTAGTAAAATATGCTCACGGCTATCTATCCCGGGGGCTTACGCAATTTGGCGTCGAATCAGCGCGTTACTTCTCCCTCTATTATACACCTGAGTTTTTTCGAGGTCCGGAGCAATTTCCAGGGGCTAGATTTCCGCAGCCTGCTTGGATGTTGCCGGCAGAAGAGCAAGAGCGCCTTATCACGAAAAAGATTGAGTGGTGGCAACACCATCCAAACTCCGAGTCCACCGAGCCTCCGCTTTATTATGCAATCGCCGGAGTGTGGCTAAATCTTGGGCGATTGTCCGGACTTGAAGGGCCCTGGCTGCTCTATTGGGTTCGGTTTCTTAACTCGTTTATCGTGGCCGGGATTGTTTGGACTGGGTTCGTCACCGCGCGACTGGTCTTCCCTGAGCAACCCATTTTCCACCTTGGAATGCCGCTGCTCCTGGCGTTATGGCCGCAGTCATCATTGTACTCCGTCCAGAGTGACGTCCTTTCTCCTTTATCCTTTGGCATCACTTTCTTTTGGCTTCTCAATCTCACCAGTTCTGAATCGCCCACGGCTCTCGCATCAATGGCCACTGGACTCGCGGCCGCGGCCACGTGTTTAGTCAAAGCAACTAACCTTCCACTGCTCGCGCTTGTGGCTGCGTTTGTTGCCATTTGGAGTTGGCAACTACTGCGCGCCCGCAAGGGATGGACCGCCTGGGTTGCGCCGATATCTATGGCGCTTTGCGTAGCGTTACCCGTCGTCATTTGGTCAGCATGGAATTACCACACGTGCAATGACCTGACCGGTGCCGCTACAAAGCTCAAGTTACTGGGCTGGACGCGCAAACCGCTGTCGGAGTGGTGGTCGCATCCGCTTCTCACCGTCGGTGGCTTCAAAGCTTTTTGGTCGACCTTGCTAGCCACTTTTTGGCGGGGCGAGTTCGTGTGGCACGCTAAACGTCTGAGCTTACCCGCGGCAGATCTGTTTTACTGGATCTCATCTGCAGCGGTGATAGCGGTGGCGGCGGTCAACCTTGTGCGGCGCAGGGCGATTCGAGACTTTCAGTGGCGCGCAGTCTTGTTGGCGTTTTCAAGTTTCGTTATTTTCGTGCTGTATCTTGGCATCCTATCAATGGCCTTTGACTTCGGAAACTGTCCCTACCCCTCGCGCGCTCACCCCTATTTTACGTCTGGGAGATTAATGAGCGCTGCCATGGTCCCCTTCGCGATGCTATATGTTTATGCTTTGCAGTCATTACTGCGGCCATTGAACAAGCAGTGGCCACAATTTCTTATACTCGGTAGCAACGCTCTGGCGATAACGGTCTCTGAGTTAATCGTAACCTGGCCGGTATTCGCCAGTCAGTACAATTTTTTTCACTTACTTGCACGCGTCGCTGGAGCTCCGCCCTCCATTTGATCTCGCCAGGGCCATTGATTAGGCTTGTTCGTGAAAAACGCTGCACCATCCGCCTCACCCATCAATTACAAGATCGGAAATGAACGCCTCATCAAGGTGACCGAGAGCGCGTCGCTCAAGTTGACTTCGCTCCTGGAGAAACAAGGCAGGCCCAACGGCGCGTTGCGCGTGGCGGTGATCGGCGGTGGTTGCTCCGGGTTGCAGTACAAAATGGATCTGGTCGATGGCCCGGCCAACCGCGACATCCTTGTCCAAACATCGAACGTCCGCGTGGTGGTCGATCCCAAGAGCGCGCTATTTGTCAGCGGATCAGTCCTCGATTTCAGTGACGACCTGCAGAAGGGCGGTTTTAAAGTTACCAACCCGAATGCGGTCGCGCATTGCTCCTGCGGCGAAAGCTTCGCCGCCTGACCTAGTTATCCGCTGAAATTCTACAACCGCGGATTACGCGGATAACGGGAAAATGCAGGAACACAGACTTTTCAGTCTGTGCGCCCAGCGGCGTTTTA
>DATHGV010000476.1:0-3380 GCA_035490135.1 Candidatus Methylomirabilota bacterium | reverse complement strand
CGGAGTGCTCACGGGCGGTAGCGGTGTTGGCGTGCCACCGAAAAGGTAGCCAGGTCAGCGCCGAGAATGCCGTCCGCGTTAGCACTAGGTATTGATACCGATAAGATAGCCACGGAGAAAATTAAGAAGAAAACGACATAACATTGCCGTACTTTACGCATTTTTTGAATACCTCTATATCGCGGATAATCGCGGATAAATGGATGAAAGCGTCCAAAAAATCTGTGCAATTAGAAGCACTACCGGTACCTGATTAGTACCATTACTTGATTTATAATTCGGCTATTTTGCTGGGACGAAGACGATGTCGACAGGTGCGGGCACTTGTGCGATTTCGCCGGTGGCGGTGAGGGCGCCGCTGGATTGATCAATGCGGAACATCACGATGTTGTTTGATTCCTGGTTGGCCACGAGCAAAAACTTTCCTGTGGGATCAAGCGCGAAATTTCTAGGTTCTTTACCCTGAGTGGAAAAATCGCCCACAAGGGTCAGTGTCCCTTGGGCTGGATCGATGGTGAACTCGGCGATGCTGTCGTGGCCGCGATTTGATGCATAGAGAAATTGGCCTGAAGGATGCACGACGATTTCGGCGGTGTCATTGCGTGCGGTGAAATCTTTTGGGATTGTGGAGAGTGTTTGCAGCGTTGAGAAAGAACCCCTTTGGGGATCGTAGGCGAAGGCGGTAACAGTGGAATTCACTTCGCTAAGGACGTAGGCGAATTTGCCATTGGGGTGGAACGCCAGGTGGCGCGGTCCGGCGCCGGCAGCGAGTTTCGCGAACGGCGGATGGTTGGGAGTGAGCGAACCTTTGGCGGGATCGAAGTGGTAGACCACAACCTCATCAAGGCCTAGGTCAACTACAAAGACAAAGCGATTGTCGGCTGAAGTCGCGATGAAGTGCGCGTGCGGCCCCTCCTGCCGCTCTTTGTTGGGGCCGGATCCGACGTGTTGCACGAAGGCGGCAGCGGGTTCGATGCGACCGTCAGTCGCCACCGGGAAAGCGGAGACACTGCCGCCGGAGTAATTTGCGACTAGCAGATATTTGCCCGTTTCATCTAAGGAGACGTAACAAGGGTCGGCCCCACCGCTGGGGACCTGATTCAGCTGAGTCAACTTTCCGGATTTGGGATCCAGAGAGTAGGAGGTGACCGCGCCACTTTTTTTTCCATCAAACTCCCCGAGCTCGTTTACGGCATAAAGATATTTTTCGTTTGGTGCGACAGTGAGAAATGACGGATCTTGCGTTGTCGCTGCTACAGCTATGGAAGTCAGTCGGCCGGTGTCGGAGTCAAAATGAAACGAGTAAATGCCTTTACTATTGGTTTTGGAAGTGTAGGTGCCGATGAAGGCGAAATATCGGAATGGCTGGGAATTATCGGCCGGCGGGCGCGCGGCAGACAGTAACAACGGTGCGATGATGATAAGTAATGAGGCCAAGAACCGCCGAGTCATTTTCATGGAGAGATGTTACAAGGGGCGCGCCAAGAAAAAAAGGTCGAGTGACCAAATGGCTGATATCAATAATTGAGATCGGCCCCTAACCAAATCACGCACAACACCAACGGCGTGATCACTCAGCGCCATTGCCTAAGGCAAACCGCCATTCGGAACAACCGCGGTTATTTTTTTTCTTCTTCTGATTCTTCCTGCAACACCGCAGCCGCTGCCACGGAGTCATCAGCGTCCAGTCGCAACAAGCGTACGCCCTGTGTGGAGCGGCCTGCTTCACGAATTTCATTGGCATGCACACGAATGACTTTACCGTTATGAGTGATGATCATCACGTCAGATTCTTCGGTGACCTGCAAAGTGGCCACCACGTAGCCATTGCGGTCGGTAGTCTTCATATTGACCACACCTTTGCCGCCGCGCGAAGTGATGCGGTACTCGGCCAACGGAGTGCGTTTGCCGAAACCTTTTTCCGCGACCGTAAGCATCAACGTCACCAGAGAATCCTTGATCTGCTCGTTTTCGAGCTCCTCGAGATTTTGCGACGTTTGCTTATGCTCTTTTTCGATGATGCTGAAATCCGGCGGCACGGCGTCCATGCTGACGACGTAATCGTCCTTATCGAGATCCATGCCATTTACCCCGCCGGCGTTGCGGCCCATGGGACGCACTTCCGTTTCACGGAACAAAATAGCCTGGCCTTCGTGACTCGCCAGGAAAATCATCTGCTTGCCGTCGGTTAATTTCACGCCGATCAACTCGTCGTCGCCGTCAAGATTGATGGCGATGATGCCGTTGGAACGCGGATTTGAGAATTCCACAATCGCGGATTTCTTGACCGTGCCACTCTTGGTGGCCATGAAGACGTAGCGGCCAACTTCTTCGAGATTACGCGCGGCCACCAGGGCGGTGAGTTTTTCGTCTTCCTGGAATTTCACCAGGCTGGAGATCGCTTTACCTCGTGTGGCAGCGGCGGCTTCGGGCAATTCGTAAACTTTCAGCCAATAGACGCGGCCCTTCGAAGTGAAAATCAAAATATAACTGTGCGCCGAGGCGATAAAGAGATGCTCGACGAAATCTTCTTCCTTGGTGCGAGCCCCGATGCGGCCTTTGCCGCCGCGTCCCTGATGGCGATAGGTGTCTGTGGAAGTGCGCTTGATATAGCCGGCATGGCTGACGGTAATCAGCATGTCGGTGTCAGCGATTAAATCTTCGAGCTTGATCTCGTCAACTTTGTCCACGATTTGCGTGCGGCGATCGTCACCATACGCCTTGTGGACTTCGCGCAGCTCGCCCGTAATAACTTGCTTCAACTTCTTTTCGCTGCTGAGAATTTCTTCCAGCTCGGCGATGTGCTCGCGAATGGATTTCAGTTCTTTCAGAATTTCATCGACGGAAAGCTGCGTCAAACGGTGGAGTTGCAGCTCGAGAATCGCATCGACCTGGATGGGAGTAAGACCGGTGCCGCGGGCGGCAACCTCGCCTTCTATGGGTCCGACCTTGTACTTGCGGCCGTCCAGCTTGACGCCAGAAAGCTTGCGGGACTTACCGTTTTCCGTGATGGTGACATCCTGCTCGGTGAAATATTTGAGCAAGTTCTCGCGGGCGTCGGCACGATTGCCAGAGCCGCGGATAATGCGAATGACGTCGTCCAGATGGTCGAGCGCGATCTGATAGCCGACCAGGATATGTTCGCGCTCGCGTGCTTTGCGCAGCTCGAAAATTGTGCGGCGCCGAACCACTTCGACGCGATGCTCGATGAACAGCTTGATCAGCGGAATCAAACCGAGTTCGCGCGGCTGGCCTGCCACGATGGCCAGCAGAATCATGCCGAAAGATTCCTGCATCTGCGTAAACTTGAATAAATTATTGAGAATGAGCTGCGATTCTTCGCCGCGCTTCAGCTCGATGACGATGCGCATGCCTTCGCG
>DATHGV010000475.1:0-34947 GCA_035490135.1 Candidatus Methylomirabilota bacterium | reverse complement strand
CACACACGTAATCCATGTGGAATTCACGGCAACCACCGCGAACCCACTAATCCAGATGGTTAACTGTCTTATTCGAGATAAATCAATCGAAGGAGGGCCAATCAAATGACCTTTGAACGCCGTGACTTCCTCAAGCTCGGACCTGCGGGTATGGCCGCCGCTATGGCTACGCCAGCATACGCTTTCAATAACGACTCAGCCGCCAAAGGTAAGGGTTCTCTGCAGGGTGACTGCTCGTGGATCCGGTTGGAAGGCCAGTGGTGATGACGCAGCTTTAAACCAATTGAGCTTGCCGAGTAGTACTTTGGCCTTGTTTAGCTCTTGACAGAAAGCACTAAACCGCATATTAAATCGTTTTAATGTCAGTTGTTGCGGGTGGCCCATCGCCGATTTCCGGCCAGCAGTGTTTTTCTGTCGAGGAAAACGAGGAGGTCATTGTGTCCCAACTCGACGGGGTGTGCAATATCCCCGAACCTTCAACTCTCTCGAGGGGCGCTCATGAACGCTACAGTCGCCAAACCGAACCTGACTTTATCCCAGATGCACAGGCTTCTGGCCTGTTTGCCATTCCTAGTCAGCCTCACGCCAAGCGCGCAAACGCAAACCATTCGCGTGGATGCTGCGCCAGACCATGCCGTCAACTCTTTTCGTCCCAACGAAGCATTGGGCGCTGGCCTCGATCGTATTTCGCGCGTATCCACCGACAAAATTTTCACCGATACAATCCTCAAACCGATGCTTTCTGCCGGCTGGCAAACCGTCACCTACCGCCAGAACACGGAGCTCCATGTAGAAGCGTGGCACTGGAATCCTGAAGGCGCCTGGAGCGACGGCGACAAAGGCTACTTTGTCGGCAACTCCACCCTCGCTGAACCCATCCGTCACTCTTTTGGTTATCCTCTTCCGCACGCTGGTTTTTCTCAACCGGACGGCAATAGCTACTCGCGCCTCACTGACGGTGACACAAATACTTATTGGAAGAGCAATCCCTACCTGTCCAAAGCGTTCACCGGCCAGGATGATTCGGTCCACCCGCAATGGGTTGTCGTCGACTTGGCCGCCATTCAACAGATCAACGCCATTCGCATCGATTGGGCCGACCCTTACGCGCGCAAATATCTTGTGCAGTATTTCACCGGCCCGGATCCCCTTCGCCACGCCGCTCAGGGCAGCTGGATTACTTTCCCAGGAGGCAGCATCGCCAACGGGACAGGAGGCGACGCGACGCTGACCCTTTCGCATTTGCCAGTTCCCACGCGGTTCCTGCGCATCTGGATGACTGAGTCTTCCAACACTTGCGACACTCACGGCTCGACGGACAAGCGCAACTGCGTCGGATTCGCGATTCGCGAACTCTATGCCGGCACCTTAAACGAAAGCGGCTTTCACGATGTAGTGCATCATACCGCCGACCGCGCACAGACAAACACCGTATGCTCGTCCGTCGATCCCTGGCATACCGCGTCCGTCGTCAATGATCGCGCTGACCAGGTCGGCTTCGATCTTTTCTTCACCAGCGGCATTACGCGCGGCCTGCCCGCCATGATTCCCATCGCCATGCTTTACGACACCCCGGAAAATGCCGCCGCCGAAATCGCCTACATCGAAAAACGCGGCTACCCAATTTCCTACGTCGAGATGGGCGAGGAACCCGACGGCAAACATTGCCTCCCAGAAGATTATGCCGAGCTCTACCTGCAATTCGCGACGGCGCTGCATCGCGTCGATCCAAAACTAAAGTTGGGCGGCCCGATCTTCGAAGGTGTAAACGAAGACATTCAGGTATGGCCCGATGCGCAGGGAAAAGTTTCCTGGATGGGGCGGTTCTTTGACTATTTGAAGTCCCATCAACGTTTGGCCGATCTGTCCTTCGTTTCCTTTGAGCACTACCCTTTGCGAGAGTGCGCAATTAAATGGAGCGATCTATACGACGAAGCAAAGCTGGTAAGCCACATTCTTCAAGTGTGGCGTGACGACGGTCTGCCTCCCGGCGTTCCCATGTTTATCACCGAATCAAACATCGCCTCTGGCTCCGACGAATCCTTTGTCGACATTTTCGCCGCACTCTGGTGGACCGACTACATCGGCGCCTTTTTCGAAGCCGGTGGCAAGGCGGTCTACTATTTCCATTACGCTCCGGAGCAGCTATCCCTCAGCTGCGGCGGAACTTCTCCGGGCACCTTCAGCATGTTCACGATCACTCCCGACTTTCAAATCAAACAGCCCGATTCTCAATTCTTTTCCGGGCAATTGATCAACCTTGAGTGGGTCCAACCAGGTAGCGGCGAGCATCAGGTCTTCCCTGCTGCCAGTGACATTCGTGATCTGGTAGGAAACACTCTCGTGACCGTTTACGCCGTTCTGCGGCCCGACAAGCAGTGGTCCCTGATGATCGTCAATAAAGATCAGGAAAATGCGCACTCCGTTCAGATCGCCTTTGATGGACTGGCCGCAAAACAGAGCCATTTCCATGGCCCCGTCAGCATGGTCACTTTCGGCAGCGAACAATATCAATGGCATTCCAACATCAATGGAGGCACGGCCGATCCGGATGGCCCCGCGGCCCGGTCAACCATTACTGGTAATGCGAGCACAAGGTATACTCTCCCTAAGGCGTCCGTTACCGTGTTAGCAGGCAAACTCGGGGACTGATCGCACGCTGGTCGTGAGCGCTTCCCCAGATTGTTCTGTTTTCCCACACGCGTCTGTCACCCACCTGACCGGAAACGCCGCCTCGAACTAATGCCGGAAGTACTGGAGGCTGCCATGAGCCGCAAAAAAACCGGAAGTTACTTAGCGTTGGTTACTGTTTTGATTGTTTCGCTGGCCTTGACGTTGTGGGGAGCGGCTGCCGCTACTCTCGTTAGCGATCTACACGTGAGTATTCGCGAGTGGGATGTGCCCACCAAAGGCGCGCATCCTCACGACCCCGCGGTTGGTAAGAATGGCGAGTTGTGGTTCACCGAGCAAATGACCAACAAGATTGGCCGCTTTGACCCGGCGTCGCAAAATTTCAAAGAATATCCCGTCACCGGTGGAAACGCTGGCCCTCACGGATTGGTTTCCGATGACGAAGGCAACATCTGGTTCACCGCAAACTTTGGCGGATATATAGGAAAGCTCGATCCACAAACTGGAAAAGTCACACAATACAAAATGCCGGTCGAGAAAGCTGACGATCCACACACTCCGGTTTTCGATAGCCATGGCACTTTGTGGTTTACCGTGCAGGGCGGAAATATGGTCGGCCGACTCGATCCAAAGAGCGGGAAAATAGATTTAAAGAATGTGCCTACCGAAAATGCTCTGCCCTACGGAATCGCCATTAACAGCAAAGGTGTGCCGTTCTTCTGCGAATTGGGCGCTAACAAAATGGCCAAGATCGACCCGACGACAATGGCAATTACGGAATTCAACCTCCCGGAAACCACTCGCCCACGCAGACTGGCGATCGCCTCCGATGACCAGGTTTATTTCACCGATTTCAAAAGCGGCAATCTCGGTCGGCTAAATCCAGTGACCGGTGCGGTAAAAATGTGGCCGTCCCCCGGCGGATCCGATTCCGGCCCGTACGGAATCGCCATCACGAAAGATGGCAGCGTGTGGTACAGCGAGTCCGGCGTTAAACCCAACACCATAATCAAATTCGATCCGACCTCCGAGAAATTCGCCCGCGCCGCTATTCCGTCCGGTGGTGGAGTGGTTCGAAACATGGCAGCTACTCCCGACGGCCGCATCTACCTGGCTTGCAGCGGCGTGGACAAAATCGGAATCGTGGACCCAAATCTCAAATAACCCGCGCAAAAAGATTCGAGATACGGGCTGGCGCTTCAGCAATGCTTGAAAGCTTCTGTTGCAGCTTGCACAGCAGTTCCCGCCTGATTTCTTGACGCCAGCCCCGCCCTTCGATAGCGTCAATAACGGGTGTCACGTTCATTGCGTTTTCTTTTCGCTGCGCCCATGAATCAATAACCATACAGAATCAACCAGGAGAAGCAGTGGCTAATCCAATCATTACCCTGACCACCGACTACGGCACCAACGATCATCTGGTCGGCACGCTCAAAGGCGTTCTGCTTAAAATCAATCCCGAACTAACTATCGTCGATATTACCCATCACGTGAATCCCTATGATCTGCTGGATGCAGCCCTCACCATCGGAGCGGCATACTCCTACTTTCCGCCAAGAACAATTCACATCGTGGTCGTAGATCCTGGAGTTGGTACGGCCCGGCGCCCACTGCTGGTCACTGCCCAAAATCAATATTTCGTTGCTCCCGACAATGGCGTTCTCTCTCTGGTGTACGAACGCGAGCAAGACAATCTTGCCGTTCGCCACGCGACTGCCGAACATTACTTTCTGCAACCTATCAGCAAGACATTTCATGGCCGCGATATTTTTGCCCCGGTGGCGGCGTGGTTATCCAAGGGTTGGCAGACCTCGGCCATGGGCGAAGAAATTCAAGATTTTCAGCGCTTCACCCTTCCTCGCGCCAAACCAATTGACGACGGGTTGCAAGGCGTAGTGTTGCGCATCGATGCATTCGGCAACATAATGACCAATTTTCGCGCGGAAGACTTGCCTGAATCCGCGAAAAACGGCGGCGGCTTGAATTTAAAGGTAGGTACGCACACCATTTCGAAACTGGTGAAAACCTTCGCGAATGGCGCGACCGACGAGCCGATCGCCTACATGGGATCGAGCGGGTATCTAGAGATTGGCATCAACAAAGCAAATGCCGCGCGAAAATTAACAATTGCTCGCGGCGCCACTGTGATCCTTCCCAAGAGTTAGTCACCGCCAACTCACTTTTCGCTCGTATCAAGTCGCGTCGCAAACATTTCCTGCGCGAATAGAATCAGCGCGAGGTCTCTAGCGCCGCCATTTGCGAACGGGTGCGCGGATCCAGCCAGTCCCGCCAGGCATCCCCCAACAAATTAAAAGCCAGCACCGCGGTCATCACCGCCAGTGCCGGAAAAACCACCATATGCGGCGCATCAAACAAGTGGCTGCGCGCATCATTGAGCATCGACCCCCAGCTGGGCAGCGGCGCGAGCACACCTAGTCCCAAAAAACTCAACGTGGATTCCGCAAGAATGGCCCCGGCCATACCGATGGTCGCCTGAATCAAAATCGGCTGCAAAATATTTGGCAGGAGATGACGCACCAGAATTCGCCGGTGTGACGCACCGAGCGAACGTGCCGCCAGCACAAATTCCAGTTCTTTCGCTTTCAACACTTGGGCGCGAGCCAGTCGCGCGTAACCAGCCCATCCGGTGATAATCAAAGCGAGAATGACTTTGCCAATCCCGGGGCCAAGAAACGCTGCAAACGCGATGGCCAGCAATATCCCTGGAAAAGAAAGAAATGCGTTAATCAACAGCAGGTTCACAAAACGATCGAACCACCCACCCGAATACCCGGCCAGCATCCCGATGATCAGTCCGATGGAGCCGCATCCGCACACTACGGAAATCGCCACCAGTAAAGAAACCCGCGCGCCAAAAATAGTTCGTGAAAGAATGTCGCGGCCAAGCTCATCGGTTCCCATCCAGTGCGCGCGCGAGGGAGCGGAAAGCCGAATGGGCAGATCCTGAGCGGCCGGATCAGCGGGAACAATCAACGGCGCCAGCAAAGCTGCAAGGATCAAGATGACTGCGGCAATAAATCCAACGCGAGCCACAATGCTTTGACGGAGAAATTGCCGCAGCGACGCCCAGACTCTCAAGAAAGCCGCACCCGAGGATCGATCAGCGTGTACAGCAAGTCGGTGAGCAAATTTACCACCACGTAAGAAACCGCGATGACCAGGATGCAGCCTTGCAGCAACGGATAGTCTCGAGAAGAGATCGCTTGCACCGTCAGCCGGCCAATCCCCGGCCACGAAAAAATCGTTTCCGTGACAATCGTGCCCGCCAGCAAAGTGCCGAACTGCAAACCAAGAATAGTGATAATGGGAATGAGCGCATTGCGAAATGCGTGTCGAAACAAAACTGCCCCAGTGGACAATCCTTTGGCGCGCGCCGTTCGAACGTAATCGCTGGACAACTCCTCTAGCATCGACCCACGCACCATGCGCGTAAGAATCGCCGCCAAAGCAGCGCCTAAAGTCGCAGCCGGAAGGATGTAGTAAGCCGGTCCACCGCGTCCGGACACCGGCAATAATCCCAGCTCAATGGAAAACAGCAAGATCAGTAAAGGCCCCAACGCGAAATTAGGAATCGCCAGGCCGAACAATGTAAACACACCCACTGCGCGATCCGCGCCGGTACCCCGCCGATGAGCGGCGAGTACACCCGCAGGCACAGCAATCGCCGCGCAAACCAGAAGCGCCAGGAACGCGAGCTGCAACGTCGCAGGATAACGCTCAAAAATAATCCGCCGCACCGGCGCTTGAAATTTAAGTGAATGTCCCAGATCGCCGTGCGCAAGTTGCGAAAGATAATGCCCGTATTGCGCGGGCAGCGACAAATCAAGCCCCAAAGAATGTCGTAGTTGCATGAGCTCTCCCGGAGCAGCGCCTTCACCCAGCATTTGCTCCACCGGATCGCCGGGAACAATGTGAATCATCAGGAAGACCAGCGTCAGCACCAGCCACAGCGCCGGCAAGGTCATCAGAAAGCGTTGGACAAAATAGCGCAGCATTTTTGAATTTAATGATCCAGTGCCGGTGCAAGCTCAGGAATCAGTATGGGCAATTCGCGTTTCCTTTTGCGGACGAGCCGCCCCATCGGGTGCGTCGCTGACTTTGGCCGATTCAGATATAGATCGGATGCGTTGGATCTTGACTCGCGCCACACGCTTACCGTCCATTTCCGCAACCGTAAAACGCCAACTGCCATATTCGAAAGTCTCGCCGCCCTTGGGAATAAATCCCAACTGCGCGAGAACGAATCCTCCTACCGTGGCATAAGCCGGGTCTTCCGGCAGCGAAATGTTGTACTGCGTGTCTAAATCGCGCACGTTCAGCGCCGCGTCAAAAACAACCGCGCCATCCGCCAAGGTCAGCGGCTGCTCGACCACATCAAATTCGTCATGAATCTCGCCCACCACCTGCTCGAGAATGTCTTCCAACGTAACCAATCCGAGAATGCTTCCGAATTCGTCTACCACCATGGCCATCCCGACATGGCGCGCGCGAAGTTCCGGCAGCAGTTCGCTGGCAGGTTTGGTTTCCGGCACGATCAATACTTCGCGCAGCACCCGCCGCAAGTCGAACGCGGGCGGTGGCAAATTTTCCTCGGTGCGGCGCTCGCGATCGAGCAGCACCCACAACATATCCTTAATATGCACGAAGCCCAGGATGTGATCTTCCGATCCGCGATAAACAGGGATTCTCGAGCGTTGGGTAGTTGCGAATGCGCGCATCACGTCGTCGAGCGAAGCCTCCACCGGGAGCGTGTGCATGTCTGGCCGCGGCACCATAATTTCCCGCACCTGTACTTGCGTCAACTCAATCGCGCTAACAATAAATTTTTCTTCCCCGACCGCCAGCAGCCCCCGCTCCCGCGCCTGCTGAATCTGGATCTGCAGCTCCTCCGTGGAATGCGCAACGCCATGCCCCGGCGCCGCCGTCACACCCAGCGCTTTGATAATTCGGTTGGAGGTGGCCTCCAAGAGATAAATCGCCCATCGAAAAGTCGTTAGAAACCAATGAAACGGTAAGGCAATCAACAACGCCACCCGTTCGGCCCGCGCAAGGCTGATGGTCTTGGGAACCAGTTCCCCGATAACCACGTGCAGCGCACTCAACAGCACAAAGGCAACCGTCAGCGCAATGCCGTGTGCAATTAGAGCGGAGTGCGTGCCCAGAGTGCCTGGCCAGATCTGCTGAAACAATTTCGCCAGGCTCGATTCGCCAAGAGCGCCAATGGCCAGACTGGAAAGCGTAATCCCCAGCTGCACGCCGGAAACCACGCGGCGCAAATCGCACACCAGAGTTTCAACTACACGCGCCCGCAAGTTGCCCTTGGCGACCAGTTGCCGCACTCGGGATATTCTCACCGCCACAAGAGAAAACTCCGCGGCAGCAAAAAATCCATTCAGGGCAATCAGCGCCAACACGCCGATCAAGCGCAGCACAAACATGGACAATCGATCCCCTGCCGCATTGTAGCAGTACGCAAATGCCAGGCGCTGGGCGTTGCTTGAGGATACGCCGTCTTTTACACTCGACTGGAGGCGCGTAATCACTAAGGAACAACTTGCGTAGCGTTCGACGGGCATTACTCTCTATATTTTTGGTCCTCCTGATTGCCGCTGGTACCGCAATCTGGTGGTTTGTCTATCGCCCGCTGCCGCAGGTCGACGGAACCATAGTTGTAAATGGCTTGCACAGCGACGTCTCCGTCGAACGCGACCGCTGGGGCATCCCGCACATCCGCGCAGCCTCCACGGAAGATATGGTGGAAGCCCAAGGCTACGTGATGGCTCAGGATCGCCTCTGGCAGATGGATCTGCTCCGTCGCGTTGGCCGCGGTCAACTCTCCGAAATATTCGGTCCCGCGCTAGTATCGATCGACAAAAAGTTTCGCACTCTGGGCTTCGGCCGTGCCGCCGAGCGCGAGGCGGCGACAGCCAGCGGTGAACCTCGCGTCATCGTCGAGGCGTACGCCCGTGGCGTAAACAGATTTATCGAACAGCATCACAATCAGCTCCCGCTGGAATTTTCTCTTCTGCATTACAAGCCGCAACCATGGACGCCGGCCGACACTTTTGTCATTGGCGGCTACATGTACGAGACCCTGACCGATACCTGGCAACGCGAATTAGATCGCGCCAAAGTAACTGAACGCGTCGGCCTTGATCGCGCCAAAGATCTTTTTTCCGTTGAGGCCTCGATGGACCATTTCATTGTCGGCGATCCAAACGACAAGAAAGACGGTTCCCAACGCGCTCACAGCGGCGACGATGAAGACGACGATGACGACGAGATGGATTCAGATGACGTCATCAAGGCGCAAAATCTTAAGCCTGGTGCCCCCGGCGAAGATGAAATCCCGCCAGATATCACGTCAATAATGTGGCCTGCAGCCCGCGATTTTCTGTCTGCGACAAATCGTGAAATTAGGCAGTCGTTGGGAAGCAACAATTGGGTCGTGAGTGGCGCGCACACGGCCACCGGAAAACCGCTGCTAGCCAATGATACGCATCTGGAGTTAAGCGTTCCGTCGATCTGGTATGAGCTTCATCTCACCGCCCCAGGATGGAATGTTGCCGGCTTTACGTTCCCAGGAGCACCATTCGTGGTCATTGGTCACAATGATCGCATCGCCTGGGGATTCACCAACAACGGGGCGGACGTTCAGGATTTGTACATCGAGACTTTCAATCCGGTGACCCCGGACGAATACCGCGTAAACGGCGCTTGGAAAAAAGCGCAGACACTTGACGAAGTAATCCACGTAAAAGGGAAACCTGACGAACACCTGACCGTCGTGTCGACGCGCCATGGTCCGGTAGTTCGACGCGATGGCGACAAAGGTTACGCGCTGCGGTGGACGGCTACTGAACCGGACGGCCTTTCAAATTCCTATAACTGGCTAGGTGCGGCCAAAAACTGGGACGAGTTCCGAAAAGTCATCAAGCGGTCCTGGGGCCCGGCGCAAAATGCCGTGTATGCCGATGTAACCGGAAATATAGGTTACGTAATGTCCGCGAGGGTTCCCATTCGAAAGAAAGGCCACGGTGAAGTGCCCGTCCCGGGCGATACCGACGACTACGAATGGACGGGATACATTCCATTTGAACAATTGCCTCAGGCTCTCAATCCTGAAAGTGGGTTGATCGTCACCGCCAATGCACGAGTCACCGGCTCGGATTACAAACCTTACTTAACCGATCGATGGGAAGAGCCGTATCGCACGGCGAGAATTTTTGACTTGCTGCAAGGCAGGCATGATCTGCGCCCTGAAGACATGCTGAAGGTCCAGAATGATACCTACAGCTATCCGCACATGTTTCTGGCCGAACAATTATCAGCAGCCGCCAAGAGCGCCCCGCCCAAGGACACCCGGGCTCAGCATTTAGTTCAGCAATTAAAAGACTGGAATGGCATTGCCGGCCCGGATTCGGTGGAGGTTTCTTTCTTGCAAGGAGTGCGGCGGTCACTGCTGCAAATGATTCTTGAGCCCTATCTTGGCAATGATACCGATCTGTACGAATGGCGCAGCATGGCTTTTCTGCAAAAAGTTTTGACCGAGCGGCCGGCGAAGTGGCTTCCCCCCGTTTACAAAAACTATGACGAACTACTAAGCGCAGCGGCGGATCGAACGGTTTCGAAACTCGCCGCGCAAACAAAAAGTCAGCGGCCCAAGGATTGGCCCTGGAAACGATTTAATTCTCTTCAAATGCTCCATCCCATGGGCAAAACGGGAATTCTAAAATTGCTATTCAGCGTCAGCGACAAACCCCAGTCGGGAACGGTATATAGTGTACGCGCCGCAAGCAAGAGCCATGGTCCGTCGGAGCGTTTCGTCGCCAACCTCGCCAACTGGGATAACTCGATACTGTTAATCACCTCTGGAGAGTCCGGACAAGTAGGAAGCTCACATTACACCGATCAGTTTTCTTTTTGGTATGAAGGAAAACCGATTGTGCTGCCCTTTAACGATGCGGCTGAAAAAACTTCGCGTAAGCACACTCTAACGTTAAAACCGGGATCGTAACTGTTGAAACGGAAGGCCAGAGAAGAAATTTGTTTTCAGTAATCGTCACGTCTGGTCCGAAATGTAAATCGCCGCCACACCATAAAGCGATTGTGTCCTTTCTCGCGCGTGCCTTAGAATGCTCACATGTTGTCTTCATGGTGGTTACAGACGGCTGCCCTTAAGCACCAACACTTCTGTAATATGAAAAACAAGGCTGACGCGTGAATTCTCCTGCTCCTAAAAAACCAGAGGCACCCAAGAAACCTGATTTCGAGCGTTCCCTCGCCCGTCTGGAAGAAGTGGTTCGTCGCCTCGAGAGCCCACAACTCTCGCTCGACGAGGCCATGCACCTCTTTGAAGAAGGCGTGGCTCTCTCTCGCGAGTGCCAGAAACAACTCGAAGAAGCCGAGGGCCGCGTTGAAATCCTGCTGAAGAAGGCCGACGGAAAACTGGCGCCAGAGCCGTTTGAACCCGAAACCGAGAACGAATCTTGAAATTGCGCATCTTTCCGCCTGTTTCAGTGCCCTCACGATGAACCTTCCCGATTTTTTCGAACAGGATCGGCTGGCCGTTGACGGCGCACTCGACCGCCTACTTCCCGCTGAAACCACGGAGCCGGTGTCGATCCACACCGCCATGCGCTACAGCGTCTTCGCCGGCGGCAAACGTATTCGCCCTATTCTTTGTCTCGAAGCCGCCCGCATTTTTGAACCCGATGGCCAGCCTGACACCTCCCCCGCCATGCATGCCGCCTGCGCCATTGAATTTATCCATACTTATTCTTTAATTCATGACGATCTACCCTCGCTGGATAATGACGATCTACGCCGCGGCAAACCCACCTGCCACAAACAATTTGGCGAAGCCACCGCAATCCTGGCCGGCGATGGATTACTCACCCTGGCGTTTCAAATTATCGGCGAAAGTCCCACGAGCGCCGAGCGCACTCTCGCGATTCTGCAGGAAGTGAGCAGCGCTGCTGGCACCGTGAAAGGTATGGTCGGCGGGCAAGTTGCCGACCTCGAAAGTGAAGGCAAGCGCATCGAGCCACAAACGCTCGAGTACATTCATCGCTCGAAAACCGCGGCGCTCATCCGCGCATCCGTAAGCACCGGCGCGATCAGTGCGGGCGCAGGAATCGCCGATGTGGCGCGGCTTCGCAGGTTCGGCGAAACGATTGGCTGGGCTTTTCAGGTGACCGACGACATTCTGGATGTGGAAGAATCCTCCGCGGCTCTCGGCAAGACTGCCGGTAAAGATATCGCGCAACAAAAGGCCACCTACCCGGCGGTATTTGGTATAGCCCAGTCGCATGAAATCGCTGCGAAACTCGCCAGCGACGCCATTGCGCAACTCGACTCTTTTGGCGAGTGCGCCTCACGATTGCGCGCTCTGGCAGAATTCCTTGTGCACCGCCGCGCCTGATTTCTTGGCCTTGAACGCCCGGTCCTCCATGAAAAGAAAGACTCCACGGATGCGCCTTGATAATTTGCTAATGGTGCGGGACCTCGCCCCGAATGCGCAAAAAGCTCAAGCGATGATTCTTGCAGGCGAAGTTTTCGTAAATGGAGTGCGCGTAAGCACCTCCGGCACACCCATCGCTGAAGACGCTGTCGTCGAAATAAATAGCCGCGAACAGCGCTATGCCGGTCGCGGCGGCGTCAAACTTGAAGGAGCTCTGCGAGATTTTCACATCAATCCCGCCGGCAAAATATGTCTCGACGTTGGATCTTCGACCGGCGGATTCACCGATTGTCTGCTGCAACAGGGCGCAACCCGTGTCTACGCGGTAGATGTTACCGTGGATCAGATTGCCTGGAAATTGCGTCAGGACCCGCGCGTCCTTCGGATTGAACGCAACGCCAGGGAGCTTACCTCGCACGACGTCCCGGAACCTGTGGACCTCGTAACCGTGGATGTATCCTTCATATCCGTTGGGAAGGTACTGCCTCCAGCGGTAGGCCTTGCGAACGAAGACGCGGCCTTTCTAATTCTAGTGAAGCCGCAATTCGAATTAGCCCGCGAGGAAATAGGTCCCGGCGGGGTCGTCACCGACGCAGCCCTGCATGAAAAAGCAATTTCAATCGTTAAAAATGCCGCCGCCGCTACGGGCTTGAAGTGCCTGAGCCTCAAAGCCAGCCAATTAACCGGCGCAGAAGGTAATCAGGAATATTTTCTGCACGCGCGCAAAAATTCGCTAAGGTAGAATCGCTCTCACACATGCAGCCCGTACATACTTTTCGAAATATTGGCCTCATTTCCCGCCCGAGGCGCTCCAATCTTTCCGAAGTGGTCCCACCGTTGCTCTCGTGGCTCGAAGCCCACGGCATTCACGTCACCTACGACCAGGAAACCGCAACTTCCCTTGCAGAGCCGTCCGAAGGCC
The DNA here is from genome assembly GCA_035490135.1 of Candidatus Methylomirabilota bacterium. GTDB lineage: Bacteria > Acidobacteriota > Terriglobia > Acidiferrales > UBA7541 > Acidiferrum. Next base: position 21,910 of record DATHGV010000475.1, on the reverse strand, counting down.
GTACCCGCGAACAGGTTGCCGCAGCCTCAGACCTTTTGCTCGTTCTCGGCGGCGACGGAACATTATTGGCGGCAGCTCGCGTGGCCGCGCCCAGAGGCATTCCCATCTTGCCCATCAACATGGGGAGCCTCGGTTTTCTCACCAGTTTCATGTTGGAAGAGCTTTATCCCGCTCTGGAAGATATCCTGGCCGGCCGCCTGACCATCAGCGAACGCGTCATGCTCCGCGCTGAGCTTCAACGCGGCGGCAAAATTCTCGACAAGCAAACCGTATTGAACGAAGTAGTCATCAATAAGGGCGCGCTGGCCCGCATGATCGAACTGGAATTGAGCATCGACCAGGATTTTGTGTGCCGTTACCGCGCCGATGGCCTGATCGTCGCGTCGCCGACGGGCTCTACTGCTTATTCACTCTCCGCAGGCGGCCCAATCGTGCACCCCTCTGTCGAGTCCTTCATCATCACGCCGATTTGCCCGCACACCCTCAGCGATCGGCCGGTGGTGGTAGGCGACAATTCCATCATTGAGGTGAAACTGTCGGCCGGCACCGAGTCCGTTTTTCTAACGCTTGACGGACAAAAAGGGATTCCGCTGCAAGCCACGGATCGCGTGCGTATTTCCCGCGCTCAGCAACTTTTGAAGCTGATTCAAACTCCAAATAAGTCATATTTTGAAATTCTGCGCAATAAGTTGAAGTGGGGAGAAGCGTAGAACGAATCAAATCCAGAGGTTTGCTTAAGGCTTAAGAACGAGTGTCAGAAACGAGCAAATCCTTAACTGTTTCACGCCGCCTGATTAGCCGTGATTTTCCCCCCTCGATCAAAATTTCTGGCGCGCGGCGCCTTCCATTGTAATTCGACGCCAGCGACATGCCATACGCGCCAGTCGCCCAGATAGCCAGTACGTCCCCGGTCTTGACAGGTCCGAGCTGCCAATCATGCAAGAAACAGTCCCCGGTCTCGCATACCGGCCCCACGATATCCACTCGCTCGCTGTTCGAACCCGATTCGTCCCGGTTGCGCATGGTCCGTGTTATCGGATGCACCGCACTATAAAGTGACGGACGCATTAAATCATTCATGCCTGCATCCACGATCACAAATGTCTTTTTACCATTGCGTTTGTTATACAGCACGCGGGTTAACAAAACGCCGGCCGGCCCAATGATGGTGCGGCCTGGTTCCAGCAAAAGATGTACACCTAACGGCCGGACCATGTTGGCAATCATCCGCGCGTGTGCAGCACGAGAAGGAACCCTTTCATTCGTGTAGCGAATTCCCAAACCGCCGCCAAAGTCCAGATACCGCAACCCAATTCCATTTTTTTTCAATTCGCCAACGAAGCCGATCAACCTTTTAAGCGCCCGCTTGAAGGGCTGCGCAGTAACGATTTGCGATCCGATGTGTGCGCTGATTCCCCGCCAACGAATCCGCTTCGAACCGCGGTGCGCGAGGTACAACCGCAGCGCTTCATCCCAACCGAGCCCAAACTTGTGCTCGTGAAGCCCCGTCGCAATATGAGGATGCCCGCCAGCCAATATGTCTGGATTCACACGCACCGCCACGCCAGGTGGCGTGCCACCGCGTTCTACATGGCGGGCGGCCTCTTGCTGTAGTACGTCCAACTCCGCTTCCGATTCCACATTAAATAGCAGAATGCCTGAATGTCCACGCCGCTGTCCGCCAGGATATTGCAACGCCTCTCGAATTTCCTCACGTGTCTTACCCACCCCCGAATAGACGATGCGGTCACCGCTTGCTCCGATGCGTCGAAGATGTTCCAGCTCGCCGCCCGAAACAATATCAAAGCCGCTGCCGAGCTTGGCCAGATGCTTGAGAATGGAAAGATTGCCGTTGGCTTTCATCGCAAAACACAGCGTATGCGGCACTCTGGCGAGCCCGCAGTCCAGTTCGCGAAATGCGTCGGTTATGGCTGCGCGGCTATACAGGTAGGCTGGTGTTTCAAACTTGCTCGCTGCGTAGGTGAGAGACACGTCTTCACAAAAAATCTCTTCACCATGCGCGTTCCGCCCGGATTTTCGCTTCCAGCGAAAATGTGGGCTGAATGTAGTCGGATCTACAGCTTTCGGATTGATACGCGATTTGATAATGCTCATCGAACTTTGGCAATAACCAGCGTTCGATCATCCGCCAGCGGGGCATTCTGCGTAAACCAATCCACTTCGCGTAGGATCAAGTCGGCCAGCTCGGTGGCTTGTAACTCATGGTGCTGTTGAACAAGTTTGCGCAGTTTCTCCGTGCCAAAAAATTGGCCTTCAGGATTGGTGCTCTCGGCGATGCCGTCAGAATGAAAAACCAGTATTTCACCGGGCTCCAGAACGCCGTTCCATTCGTCGTAATTCACTTCCTCAAAAATTCCCAGTGGGAATCCGGTTAACTCTATTTTTTCGCACTGTCCATCTCTATAGAGCAATGGCTGCGACTGCCCGGCGTTCGCCACCCGCAATTTTCGTTTGCCCTTTTGCCAGGTTGCAAAACACGCGGTCATGAAGCGCCCTTCAATGCGCCGCTCGCCGACGATTCGATTCATCTGCTTCAGGATATCCGCGGGCTGCAGTTTCTGTGGCGATAAACTACGCATGATCCCGATAGCCACTGCGCCGTAGAGCGCGGCAGCCGTGCCTTTGCCGCTCACGTCGCCAAGCGCTATGCCTAGTTGTTGCGGTCCATAACGCAGAAATTCATAAAGATCGCCGCACACTTCCCGCGCAGACAAATATCGCGCGGCCATATCAAGTCCATAATCTTCGCTGGGCACTGGTTGCAACAGCGCACCCTGAATTCTCTTCGCAGCTTGCAGATCCCGTTCCAACCGCGCTTCGTCACGCGCCAGTTTTTCGTACAGCCGTGCATTTTCCAGCGACACCGCAAGATTCGCCGCCAGAATCGAAAGAGTTTGAACGTGGTCCTCGGTAAAATAATTAAGTTGCGGGCTTTCCAGATCCAGCACGCCAATCACTTGCCCTTTGTGAATCATCGGAATCGCCAGTTCCGAACGTGTTTCAGGATTTACCATCAGGTAGCGTGGATCGGCGGCAACATCTGGCACACGCACAGGCGCTTTCAAAGTCGCGGCAGCACCCACAATTCCTTCGCTGACCGCCACACGCAACTTGCCTTGCACATGCTGCCCATGTTTCACATCAATACGATGCCGGAAAACCTTCTGTTTCTCGTCGTACAGCATCAGACTCAGTATCTGGTAATCAATCACGCGCTTGATCTGTTCGGCCGCGCGGCGAAGTAGCTCCTCCACATCCAGAATGGAACTGGTTTCGCGGCCAACCTCGTTCAGCAGTAAGAGCGTTTCAGCTTGGGTGCGCTCTTTTTGATACAACCGCGCGTTCTCAATCGCCACCGCCAACCGGCTGGCCAGCAATGTCAAAATACTTTGCTGATCCGGCGTGAAGTAATCGAGGTGCCGGCTCTGAATATCCAGCACACCGACGGGTTTCCCCTGCAGCATCAGCGGCACGGCCAACTCGGACCGCACATTTTCTATGGCAGCGATGTAGCGGTCGTCTTTGGAAGTATCGCTGACGCGCACGGAATGCCCAGTGGCCGCGGCTGTTCCGGTAATTCCCTGACCAATGGGTACGCGCAAATTCTCCACGAGTTCACGTGGGTAGCCGATCGAAAAACAATGCTTCAGATATGTTCCCTCGACCATCAGCACGCCAAAAATTTCGTAATCGATATGGCGCTTGATTAGCGCGGCGGTGCGAGCCAGGACTTCGTCGAGGTCTAGGGACGAGTTAACGCCCTCGCCAATTTCGGTGAGAGTTGCCAACACTTCGGCGGGAAGCGGGGTATCAGTCGTTTCGGGCGCCACTTCAACCCGTGCCTGTCCTGGATTCATTGCGTGTCATTATTATAGCAGGCGGGAATGACCGTACGGCGTGGCGTGTATTCACAGTAAATTGCGATTCCGCTGCGCTAGCTTCCAAACTTGGCCAGCGCCTCCTCCATAATCTTGACACCATTGCTGGTGCCAATCCGCGTAGCCCCCGCGTCCACCATGTTCAGCAGATCATCTAGCGTGCGAATACCGCCCGAGGCTTTAACGCCCATTTCGCATCCAACTTCGCGCCGCATTAACTTCACATCCCCGATCGTTGCTCCCGAGGTGCTGAAGCCAGTCGACGTTTTTACGAAATCCGCACGCGCGTCACGCGCCGCCCGGCAAGCGCGCACTTTTTCTTCTTCACTCAATAGCGCCGTCTCTATGATGACTTTCAGGATGGCGCGGCGTTCGTGAACCATCCGTGACAAACTTTCAATCTCGCTTCGCACTGCGGCATCGTCTCCGGCCTTTAGCCCTCCTATGTGGATCACCGTGTCGATCTCCTGAGCTCCTTGCTCAAGCGCCACGCGCGCTTCGTCAAGCTTTACCGCCGTTAAATTAGCGCCCAGAGGAAACCCCACCACAACGCACGTTTTCACCGGTGAATTGCGCAGCGCTTCGGAAACCTGATTAACAAACACTGAATTTACGCACACCGATGCGAATCGATATTGCAACGCTTCCCTGCAAATACGCTCGATGTCGTTAAGCGTAGCTTCTGCTTTTAACAGAGTGTGATCGATCAGCGCCGCCACACCTCCGGAATTTGCCGGCTGCCCGTTCACTTTTTGGAACCTTTCCGCTTCCGCTTCTCTGCTTTCCCGATGGTCAGTATCCCCACATCCAGCAGGTTGCGGTAACGCTCGGCATAATCGAGTCCATAGCCCACCACAAATTCGTTCGGAATCCGGAATCCCACATAGTCGGCTTGCACTGCGGTTATCCGCCTCTCCGGTTTATCCAAAAGCGCGGCCACCCGCAAATGCAGAGGCTTGCGTTGTTGAAAAATGCTCAGAAGGTAATGCATGGTCATTCCGGTATCCAGAATGTCTTCAACGACGATAACAATTTTCCCTTCGATGCTGGAGTCCAAATCTCTTGTCAGCCGAACTTGGCCGGAGGAATGCAATTCGTGTCCATAACTCGATACCGCGATGAAATCAAAAGACACTTCCCCTGGGATTTGCCTAGCAAGGTCGGCCAGAAAAAATACTGCACCTTTCAATACCCCCACAAGGTGCAGCGGTTGGTCCTCAAAATCTTTGCGAATTTGATTCGCCAGCTGCTTAATGCGCTTTTTGATGCGGTCGCGCGGGATAAGTACGCGCACGCTTTCGTGGAAATTCTCAGCTTGACGGGGTGTGGCGTTGCTCTTGAGTTTTGTGGTCATGTAATGGATTCGAACCGAATCGAGACTCTAACGCACGCCTCAGTATCAGAGCAAGCCGCACCGGGAGTCAGCCCGCTGCAGCCGTTATTACAAACGTCGATCCGAGTGTGGAGCGCGGTCCAGTCATTTCTGCTTGCCAAGAGGTTGTCGGGCCTTGATCAAGCCCCTTTCGCGCACTTCATGATTCTTTATTTCCGACAGTCGGTTACATCTTCCAACGCGTCCTGCCCGTTCGTACAGTTTCCTCGCCTGTTCTTTTTATTATTAGTACTTACTATATCTAAAAAGTAAAATTGGCCATGATCGCCGCAGTACACCATCAACGGTCATTCCGAGCGGAGCAGACCGGCTTTTTCTTCCTACTTCGCTCCTGCGAAGTAGCCGGCCTGCCCAGTCGAGGAATCTCTCTTCGATCTATCCTTCCTAGCCCCGCCGCAACGCTATTCCGTTCGTACCGCCTGGTAACCGCTGCCGCCGCGTGCTTCCCAACAAGCCAAATGATCGAACCCCCAAACTCAAATTTCCAAGCTCCGAACTCTTTGGTCAAAAAACACCCGGGGTGGGTACCCCATTCTCAAGCTTAAGGACACAAAATGAAATCTGCATCCGCAAAACAAGTTCCCGGCCACCATCGTTGCCTCTACCTCTCTGCCACCGGTCGAAAATGCCGCTCCTGGGTTCTTGATCCTCGAGCCATGTTCTGTCCTCGTCATACCCAAGCGCAGCCTAACGGGGCCGATGACTTCTCCTTGCAACTCCTCCAGCACTCTTGCAACTTCCAGAACGCTGAAGGAATCCACGATTCCCTGAGGCCCCTCTACATTCTCCTCGCTTCCGACGCCATCTCGCCGCGGTCCTCGGCTATCTCGCCAGCCTCCTTCTCCGCACTCTCCCCGCCGCCCACAACGACCCCGTTCCCCCGGGCCGGCACTCCCATGTCCGTCGCCCAGTTGGCCGAACGAGAAAAAGCCAAATCGGCCCACTCCCGCGTCCCAGCCCGCCGCACCACTTACCCAGAAACCCACCCCCCCCCAGAAAACCCTGCCCGCTCAGCAGGTGCGCCCAAATCTCCCGTTCATTCCACACCATCAGCCAACGCCGTACCCACCGGCGATTACCTCGATTGCGGCCCCGGCCGCCCCCTACCCGCCACCCGCGCCGAATTCGCCGCTCAAGTCCTCAAATCCTTAGCCTGAAGTCCACCAACCCCAGTTCCACGTAACTCCGCGAAACCAATCCCAACCGCCATCATCCCGACTGAAAAAGAATTAAGTGCACCGCTCAAGCCCCCGCCAAGCGCATCGACAAGCAAAGCCACGGAAGAAAACATAACGAGCTCTCAACGGCACCTGTAAACCAATCCACTAACAAAAAAAGCTACCAGGTAAGATTGCCTACAAATATAAATTGGCCCATAACCGGATCTCCACCCCATGGGGCTGGACCACCGATCCATAACGTTTGCCTTTGTACCAGCACGCAGTCAGTAATTTTCCCTGAGACTGTAGAATATGGTGAGTGAAAACGCCGGGAGTATCACAAATGCAAAAATCCCAACCTGAGCCGTGGTTGCGAGGCACTCATTCAGAAATCCCTGCTGTACCTCGTGCGGTGCTCCACGCTCTCGAACTCGCCCAGGAGGATCTGACCTCCTGGTGCGGCGAACTGAGCGAACAAGAATTGATGGCCATCCCTTCGGGGCTACCATCAGTCGCGTTTCATCTTCGCCACATAGCGCACAGCTTGGATCGATTACTTACATACGCAGAAAGACGCCAACTCAATGAACGACAACTACAGGCATTAACCGGTGAGGCCAACTCTCAATGTTTGAAGGCTGAAATCTTTAGCGAGCTGTCAGCGGCCTTAGCAGATAGCTCCGCGAGAATCATCAAGCTAGGCGAACAGCCCGATACACTGAACCAACCGCGCATCGTCGGCAGGAAGAATCTGCCGACCACCGTCGCCGGTCTTCTCGTGCATATCGCCGATCACACCCAAAGGCATGTAGGACAAGCCATAACGACCGCGAAGTTACTTATAGCGCAGCGAGGCTGAACCCTTTACAGACTGTTCGACTAAACAACCGTCACCGCCTTACGGTTCACAGGCATTACGACATTGCTCACAGGCAACCTCCACAGATAGAATCGAATCACTATTGATCTTCTGCACCACCGTCACAGGCGGAACGATCGCCGGTTCGCCAAATGCCTTCGCACGCAGCGGGTTTGGATCAAGCCGGCCAACCGAAATATTTGTACGTTGTCGACGAGAGGCCTCAGAATTTGTGTGGAATAACCGGCTTCACTACTAAAAATTGGGAACCACCTCCGGATCGCATTAGAGCCGCCACAAGTACGCTGATTCATCGCGGACCGGACCAGACCGGTGTCTTCGAGTCCCAATTATTTTCCATGGGCGCCACGCGCCTGAAAATCATTGACCTGCACGGAGGCGATCAGCCCGTCCTTTCGGACGACGGCGACACCGGAATTGTTTTTAACGGAGAAATCTACAACCATCTCGAACTCCGGCGCGAACTAGAAGAGCGAGGGCATACTTTTTCATCGCACTCCGACACCGAAACCATTCTGCACGCCTTTCTCGAATGGGACAAAGAGTGCTTTTCCCGCTTGCGCGGCATGTTCGCGATCGCCTTGTGGTGCAAGTCCGAGAAACGAATCGTTCTGGCACGCGACCGCATGGGTATTAAGCCGTTATACATTAGCCGCCAAGGCGAAGATCTTTTCTTCGGTTCTGAACTCAAAGCGATTTTCGCTCATCCGGAAATTGAGCGCAGCATCAACCTCGCGGGTCTGGATTGTTACCTCTCGCTGAATTATGTGCCGTGCCCGTGGACCCTGGTCGATGGCATCGAAAAACTTCCGCCAGGTCAATGGCTGGAGTGGCGCGATGGACAAGTGACTTCGGATTCGTACTGGCGTTTGCCATTCGGCCCATCACAACGCTGGACGCTCGATTCTGCCAAAGAAGAACTGGATGGACTGATGCAAAGCGCCCTTCGCGAGCATTTGCTCTCCGACGTTCCCTTGGGCGTATGGCTCAGTGGAGGCATCGATTCCTCCGCAATTTTGCACTACGCCGCGCAAGCATCGAGCTCCCAGCTGAAGACTTTTTCCATCTCCTTCCGTGGTCGCAGCTTCGATGAGACGGAATATATCCATCAAGTCGTCAAGCAGTACGGCACCGATCACCACGAAATGGATTTGCCTCCAGAGACTAATTTGCGCGGCGCCATAGAAGAATTTGCTTATTACGCGGACGAGCCCACTGCGGATGCCGGCGCATTACCAGTGTGGTTCTTATCCAAACTCAGCAAAACCGGCACCACCGTAGCCCTCAGCGGCGAAGGAGCCGACGAACTTTTTGGCGGCTATCTGACCTATCGCGCCAATCATCTTTCACGGTACGCGCGCGCGATCCCTGCCATTGCACGCCGCTTGGCACTGGCGGCCATTCGGCAGTGGCCAGTCTCAGACGAAAAAATCGGCTTCGAATATAAACTCCAGCGCTTCTTGGAAGGCAGTATGATGCATCCCCGGCACGCGCACGCTTATTGGAATGGAACATTCTCAGATACCGAAAAAGCCGCTCTGGTGCACGGGCAACTTCCTCATTCTCTCGATCAGATTCTGGACGAAATGTCGCGGTTGTCCGCCGACAAAGACCCTTTGGCGCCGTTCCTTTGGCTCGACCAAAAATACTTTCTGGCCGACGATATCCTCAGCAAAAGCGATCGCATGAGCATGGCCCATTCCTTGGAGGTGCGCCCTCCTTTTCTCGATCACCGCATTGTGGAATTCGCCGCGTCCTTGCCGGCTGCTCTCAAAATCCGAGGTTCGCAGCAGAAATTCATCTTGCGCCAGCTCATGCGCGACAAGCTTCCCCCCGCCGTCCTTACGCGCAAGAAAATCGGCTTCGACATCCCCGCCCACGACTGGCTGCGCGGACCGCTCCGCGACCTGTTGGTAGACACCTTGCAAGCGGGCGCCAGCGAGCATGCTGAACTTTTTAATTCTGAGATCCTTCTGAAATTTGTTCGTCTTCACCTGGAAAGAAAAGCCAATATCGGCTACCACCTGTGGGGTTTACTGATTCTATTTCTGTGGATGAACAAATGGCAGATTCAAACCAGTCCGCGCGCGACCCAGAAAGTATTGGCTTACGCAAAAACTGGCTCGTCTATTTCATAGTTTTTTTGATCGCCTCCACAATCTATCTGGGATGTATCGTCTCCCCTCCCTCCCTGATGGACGATGTGGACGCGGTGCAAGCGCAAATTGCCAGGAACATGTTGACCTCCGGCGATTGGGTGACCGCGCGCCTGGACGGCGTCATCTACCTGGAAAAGTCTCCGCTCCACTATTGGATTAATGCCGCCTTTTACGAGTTGTTGGGAATTTCCGATTGGGCCGCGCGAGTCCCTTACGCACTTTCTTCCATGGCCCTCGCATTGCTAACTACCGCATTCGGTATCTGGGCTTTTGGAAAGAAGGCCGGCTTTTACGCTGGTCTTTGTATAGCCACTTGTACTGGATTATTTCTATTCACCCGAATTCTAATTCCGGACGTAATGCTGACCTTTACGATTGCGTTGGCGATGTGGGCGTTCCTTCGAGCACTCGATCCGCGGGAGCCCCACCCTCGGATGTGGGCTATCACTTTGGCGGTCAGCCTGGGCCTTGGTTTGCTGCTAAAAAGCCTGGTAGCGATTGTTTTTCCGGTATTCACCGCGCTCATTTATTTGGCGGTGACGCGACAATTATTTGTCCGTCAGACCTGGAAGCGCCTTCATCCCTTCAGCGGCACGCTTATCGTACTGCTCGTCGCCGCGCCGTGGCATGTGCTGGCCACCCTTCGTAATCCGCCGTATTTTTCTTTTTCATTACACAGCGGTCCCGGTGAGTATCACGGTTTCCTGTGGTTTTTCTTCATGAATGAGCAATTCTTGCGTTTCCTCAACCTGCGTTATCCGCGCGATTACAACACCGTTCCGCGTCTGTATTTCTGGCTCTTCCATCTGATATGGCTTTTCCCCTGGAGCGTGTACATCCCGGCGGTCTTTAAATTGTCTTTCAAGCCCGTCGATCGCGCCGGCCAAACCCGGCTGCTGGCCTTGTGTTGGATCGGCTTTCTGCTGATATTTTTTACCTTCTCCACCACACAAGAATATTATTCGATGCCCTGCTATCCAGCTTTCGCTTTGCTACTGGGCTGCGCGATGGCCACACGTGACAAATGGATCAGGGTGGGTACCCGAGTACTCTTCATGCTGGTCAGCTGTTGCGCAGTGGCGGGCACAGGCATTCTGATCGCTGTGCGGCATCTTCCCACGCCGGCGGACATCTCCATAGCGCTCAGCTACAATCCCGAGGCTTACACTCTGTCGCTCGGTCATATGGAAGACCTGACCTTGCGTTCCTTCGCTTATCTCCGCCTTCCGTTGGCCCTGGCTGTGGTGGCCTTTCTCATCGGCGCGATCGGAAATTTATGGTGGAAGGGCCAACGAGCCTTCCTAGCCTCAGCAGTTATGATGGTCGTGTTTTTTCATGCCGCTCGTTTGGCCATGGTGGCGTTCGATCCCTTTTTGTCCACCAAGCCGCTCGCGGACGTTATTCTTCGTTCTCCCCCAGGAAAGTCAATCTCCGCGTATCCGTACTATGAATTTTCATCGGTGTGGTTCTACGCCAACCGTGACCCTCTGATCTGGAACGGCCGGTATAACAATTTGGAATACGGCTCCTACGCTCCGGGAGCCCCAGACATTTTTATCGATGATGCGCGGATGCGATCTCTGTGGCTCGCTTCGGACCGTTATTACCTGGTCGCCGAAGATGGCCAACTACCCCGAATCAGCACCGTGCTTGCGGAGCAATTAAATCCCGTGGCGCATAGCGGTGGTAAAATCGTGTTGACCAATCATCCTTTGCCAGACAAAGTGTCGTTGTCCGTGCCGAAATAATTTTTTGCGATTTCGATATCAAGTGTTTACAGGCTGTACGAATACCCGCAATAATAGTTGTGTTCGTATCGAACCAAGCTTTCAGAACGTTATATCCTGGATACCATACTCTTAGTTCCTAGCATTGAAAAAATCCGGTACACGGCCAACGCGGTCTAGGTTGATAACACGGTATTAGGAGCCATATGAAAATCGCCGTACTCGGTGGAGACGGATATTGCGGTTGGGCCACAGCTTTGTATTTGTCGCAAAAGGGTCATGCCGTCGCTATTGTGGATAATTTCTTGCGCCGCCAGTGGGATCATGAGCTCGGTGCGCAAACCCTCACTCCCATCAGACCTCTTTCCGACCGTCTGCGCATCTGGCAACAAATAACCGGTAAGACGATCGAGTTATTCGTGGGCGACGTGGCCGATTACGATTTCCTGGAATCCACAATCAAAGCGTTTGAGCCCGACGCCATCGTGCATTTTGCGGAGCAACGCTCCGCTCCCTACTCGATGATCGACCGCAAGCATGCCATCTTCACACAAGTAAACAACGTCGTGGGCACCATGAACGTGCTCTTCGCCATTCGTGAACTGCGCCCGCAATGCCACCTCATCAAGCTCGGCACCATGGGTGAGTACGGTACCCCGAATATCGATATCGAAGAAGGCTACATCACCATTGAGCACAACGGCCGCAAAGATGTGCTGCCTTATCCGAAGCAACCGGGCTCCTTCTATCACCTCTCCAAAGTTCACGACAGCCACAACATTATGTTTTGCTGCAAAATCTGGGGCATTCGCGCCACAGACCTCAATCAGGGTGTGGTCTATGGAACCATGACCGAGGAAGTCGAACTGGACGACGCCTTGATCAATCGCTTCGACTACGACGATGTGTTCGGCACGGTATTGAACCGCTTCTGCGTACAGGCCGCCATCGGCCAGCCGCTAACCGTTTATGGATCGGGTGGACAGACGCGGGGCTTTCTCGATATCCGCGACACGGTGCGCTGCATTGAAATTGCCTGCGAGAATCCTGCGAAAGCAGGCGAGTGTCGCGTTTACAACCAATTCACCGAGCAATTCTCGGTGTTAGAACTGGCCCGCATGGTGGAAGCCGCAGGCAAAAAACTTTCGATGAATGTGGAGATTGACCATCTGCCTGACCCTCGTGTGGAGTCCGAGCAGCATTATTACAATGCGAAGCACTCCAAGCTAATCGACCTCGGCTTGCAACCACACTTGCTCTCCGACTCTTTGCTGGATTCTCTTGTAAACATCGCGATGAAGTATCGCGACCGCGTCGACGCTTCCCTGATGATGCCGCAGGTAAATTGGCGCGAACCACGCAATGACCGCCGTCTGCAAAAGAGCATGACCGCCCGAGCCACACTCGGTGGCGCCGAAAACAGTGGGGTCCGCACCGGCAAGGCCAAACGCTAACCACTGTTTAACGAATAATTTCGTTCACGCGTTGAGCAAAGGCGAAATCAAACGGGAACGGCTTCCCGTCCAGACTATTTTCAAAGCGCGTCACAAAGCGTTGGATGATAGGCTCCTGGCTGTTCAGAAATTCGAGGTACGCAACTCGCTGCTTGTCAGAATCCAGCCATACCATTCGCTCATTTGGTAACTCGTAGCCACAATGAATTTCCGACAGGCCGGAATTTGGAACGGCGTACTCGCGAATGGCCACGAGGTGCGACCCGAGATTTTGCATGGCCGAAATCCCCAGATGATCGGCAGCACGTACGTTGAATGTGCCGCCAAATTTCAGACCATTCTCATGTTCGTACTGTCGCCGCCAATTCTCAATCTCGGATAACAGGCAATACTCGAAGTGGACCGCGCCCTTGAACCCGGCTTTGCTCGCAGCCTCTTGCAACAAAACGGTTTCTTCTCGCGAATATATCCACGGCTTTTCGACAATTACGTGTAAACCCGCGGCAAACGCCGCTCGAATGAAGCGTGGCACGTGCGCTCCTGGAGGCAGGCATAGCCACGCGATCTGCGCCGAGCTGTCCGCTAGAGTCTCCGCTAATCGTGATTCGTAAGCGTCACTGCTCTCGTTGCCATGCCTGCGCAGGCCCGATGCAAATTCAGCGCGGCGCCCTTCGCCCGCCAGCATCGCGTGCATTCTGGCGCCCCAGCGCCCCCTGCCAACGATGAGATACGCCGGGCCGGTGGCGTTATCCATAACCAGCGATTTTCTCGCAGACCATTCTGGCCGCCTTCACCGCACTGACCACCTTGCCGGAAAAAATATGAATCTCGCCCGGGAGACCATCCTGCACGTACAAAATCCGCCGGTCCTGCTCTGGATTGTCTTCCACCACACGCAAGGTCAACCGCGAACCAATGTAGTTCGCATCCTTCGCCGCCGGCACAGCAAGGCAGCAATCTTCTCGCATAGCCTCAAACCGCGTCCCTGCAAAGGGGGTAAATTCGCTTTGGTTCAACATTCTCAAATACTTTTCAGGGATGGAGTCTTGCGGATTGGAGCTGGTCCAATGATTTGTGTGCGTGGCAGAACCAAATAGCGAACGAGAAGAACTGCCGTATGGGTCAAATGCTGTAAAGGGCCCGTCGACAACCACCAGCGCTATCCCATGCAACTCCGTCGGCAATGCGATCACAATTTTCTCAGCCACTTGATATTTCGCGATCTTGAAAACATCGCGGCTGGGACCCATACCGTAGGTCGCCCAAACAACGAAATCGTAATCTGCACGCATCTCCCTGAAAAACGCTTTCTGCTCAAACTTTATTCTCAGCCGGTCTAACTGCGATTCGATCACAGAGCGAAGTAAATCAGGATCGTAGATATTTTCCTCGACCTCGTAACACTTATCGATGTAATTAAAACTCATCCACTCCGGACGACAAGCCTGCAGTGGCAGCCCATGTGATCGCATGATCTGCTCGTATTCCTGGGGGCGGGTGCGCGAACCTTCACGGGGAATGGCGTAGAAATGGCGACTGTTTCGGACGATGGCCGGCGCAAATTCTTGAATAAATTCACGCCTCGCCTCCAGAGTTTCGGTGATGGTTTCTGGACTACGCGGATAATGATAGCCGGAGTGAACGCGGTACTGATTGATGGCCGATGCTGCGCGCATCACACCCAGAGGATCGAACAGAGTGACCCGATGCCCCCGCTCAGCTAACCGGATTGCCGCCGTTGCTCCATAAATCCCGGCCCCAGCTATAGCGATTTTTGCGCCCATCTTATGAGGGAATGAATTGCAAACTACATTGCGGCTTATTTTATCCGGACGCCAACCTCATCTAACTTTTGCGCTGGCTGCCGTCCGGGCACCAGCATTCCGCCCTTGACGATATAATCCACGCCTCGCCAACGAATGCCGCGGCGCACAAAGCTGGCCAGCCAGATAAAAAATGCCGTCGCATCCCAAGTCACAAAAAGCGGCAGCGTCTTCCACAGGTTTTTCTGTCGCAGACCCCATGTACCGACGCACAAAGTCATCACCGTTCGCAGCACCAAATACGTTCCGAAATAAAATGCCGCAACCGCCAGCGTGGGATGCACTGCCACCGCAAGCAATGACCACGCCAGCCCCTGCGTGAAAATCAAACCAGCGTGCCCCCATGGCCGCATATGACGCATCACCGTCATCCAGCGCAGCCGCTTGATCAGCAGTCCGCTGAGCGATTGATAATCCGCCACCGTCTGCACTGCATAAGGAAGCATCTCCACCGTAACCCCCTGTGCGGCAATCAAGCGGCCAGTCAGTAAATCGTCAGCGGGACGGCTCTCCAATGCTTGAAATCCTCCAAAACCCGCAAGCAGTTTGCGGGTAGTCACAATGGTCTGCCCAAATGCGAATTTCACACCGTCAAGCAACCACGCCACCATGACCCCGGGATAAAAATCAGAAATCATGCCCATGGACTGAAAACTCTGCGCCATGGTGGTGTCGTCCACGGAAACATACAGGCACGTCACACCGCCGACTTTAGGATTCTGCAATGGCGCTACCACCGTCCTAAAATAATCCGGCTTCACGCGAACATCACTATCGTTAATCACCAGCACTTCATGCTGGGCCTCGTTCACCAGGCGCACCAGCTTGGCGACTTTGTCATTGATGGCATTGCGGCCAGAGCCATATAAAATCCTGATTTTGCAGTCGGGAAAATCACGAACCAGTTTTTCGAGCACTGGCACCGCCGGATCAAGCTGGTCGTGCACGCAAAACAGGAGTTCGTAGTCTGGATAATCCTGCCGGCAAAAACTTGCGAAGTTTTCATAAGCTTCCGGGTCCAGGCCGCGAACCGGCTTCAAATTACTAATGGGAGGGGTGAAATCGGATTTCTGCGTCTTATTGCGCGGAACACTGGTGAAAAATCTTATGGAACTATAAATTGCGATCAGATAATAAATAAAGGGAATGGCCGCGACGACCAGAACGAAATACTGGAAAAACGGCGAAATTATCGCACCTCTCGCATTTCGATTCCTTCGCGACCGGGGCTTCCCTGGTACATGACGCCCGTGGCTGCCGGCACACCCTGGTGAAAGAATATCAAAAAGAGGTGTTCCATGCCGCAGAGACCGTTCCCCGCACAAACAACGCGAGGCCAAATGCTATTCCAACATTTGGGGAGATTCAGGAACATAGTAAACTTTAGACGCTTACATCCAGCATAGCAAAGGCATCGCCGATCAATGACTGATTCACCTGCCTTACATTTTAAGACTTTTCTACTGATTTTAATGATTGTAGTATTCGCCCCGCTGGGCAACGTGTTGCTTGGCAAAGGCATGAAAACCGTCGGGCCTGCGACGCATTGGACAGTGGCCGATTTGTGGAGCGTTTTCGTTCGCATCTGCTCCTCTGGATACATCTGGCTGGGTGTCGCGTCGTTGATGACGTTTTTTGTCGCCTACATGCTAGTGCTAACCTGGGCGGATTATAGCTATGTGCAGCCCGCTTCGTCGTTTTCCTATGCGATGGTCGCGCTGCTTGGCTACCTATTGCTTGGTGAAGTGATTTCGCCAATGCGTTGGCTCGGGATCGCGATGATTTGCGTGGGTGTACTGGTCGTAGGGCATACTCCTCCTCGCACCACTGCGGTCAAAGTCTGACGTGCGCGAATTCCTTTTACTCTGCGTCATCGTAGTGGCCGGAACCGGTGGCGAGCTTTGCGTGACTCGGGCCATGAAGCAAATCGGCGAGGTCACCGATTTCCGGCCAGCGGCGTTGGTACGATTTATTTTAAAAGCCCTAACGGTGGCGTGGATGTGGATCGGCATCGCCATGATGACGGTCGCGTTTTTTGCGCTACTGGCGGCGTTGTCCTTCGAGAATGTAAGCTTTGTGGTTCCTGTAACTGCCCTCAGTTACGCAGCCGGAGCAGTGGGCGCCGTGTTATTCCTCCGGGAACGCATCAGCGCTCAGCGATGGATTGGCGTTTTGATCGTGTGCGCCGGTGTGACCATCGTGCTGCTCAGCAAACATTAGCAACCAACTGATCGCCTCGAGCAGTCCGCAGGGGCAAATTGCAAGGAACTACGGATTCTTCGGTTGCACCTGCACTGGAGCTCCAATCTTGATGGTCACCCCGAATCGTTTGTAGTTCGCGTAACGCACGGTCATGCGAATATGCACGGCTCCAGTGCTGAATTGCAGCATGTCGTCCGCCCGCGTGTAGGTGGGAAACCAGTAGTGCCCCTCGATATTTTCGCGAAACGTTTCAAAACGCGGAAACACATTTTCCTGGCCGTGCTTCTTTATATCCGGTACCGCTTTACCATCCGTCTTTACGATCTCGAGGTCCGCATCATCCACCCAGATGCGCCCTTGAAAATACCGCTGGTTCTTTTCCAGTTTTTTGGGGCCGACATCGAAAACATAGGTATTCAGTTGATCGACGGCCTCGCGGCCAACGTACTTGATATCGTATTTGGGCAATTCGTCGGTGGTCAGGACGAAGGGCTGCACGTGCTCCAGGTCATCCAAATCCTGTTGGGACATCTGAATTCTCAGTAGGGTAGAAGCGGGCGCATAGGTTACTTTCTCGTAGCGCTTCCCATCCGGCGTAAAAAGAATATCGCTTCTCATCTGATATTCGCCGTCGGCCATCCCGTCGCCGTCAATCGTTTGTATGACGAACGTCTGCGTATAGGTGTAATTATCCCGTTCCTTCTTGAATTCCGCTTCGCGTGCCGCAAAACGTTGGATGATCTGGTCTACCGGTAGTGCGGGCGGTTGATTGGAAATACTCGAGGTCGCGCCTTGGGACGTTGTTGTTCCCGGCGTCTGGGTTGTGGCCGGGGCGTCGGGCTGGTTCTGAGACGCGCTAGAACTTGGCGGAGTCGGCAGAGGACCTTGTTGCTGCGCTCCAATCGGAGTACAACACACCGATGACACGGCCAGCCACGCGGCCGCAGCAATACCCACCGTATAAGCCTTCGCCTGGCGCACTTGAAGGTTCCAAAGCATCCGCCCACACTCCTTATCGGTAATCACTGAATGAGATGCATTTGTCTAGGATAACGCAACTTTAGAAGTGGGACTGCACACGGAAAGCCACACGAGCGAAGCTTCCATGCAAAAACTGCCTCTGTAAGAGGTGAAGGAAGAAAAGCAGAAACAATCCAAGGTCAGGCTTCGATAATTTGATTCTTTACCGCGTAACGCACCAATTCGCTCACCGAATGCAGTTCCAGTTTCCTCATGATATTGGCGCGATGCGTTTCTGCGGTCTTCACGCTGATATTGAGCGAAACCGCGACTTCCTTGCTGCTTTTCCCTTCCGCCAGCAACTGCACAATTTCACGTTCTCTGGGCGTCAAGCGATTCCGCAGCACCGTGCCTGGATCGGGTGCATGACTTCCGGCATTGAAACCATTCAAAACCATGTCTGCGGCTCTTGCGGTGAAATAGGAGCGATGATTGGATACTGCCTCCACGGCAGCCACCAGGTCGCGATCGGCGTCCGACTTCATAATGTAACCACGAGCGCCCGAAGCCAGGATTTCGCGCACCAGCTGATCCGAAAAATGCAGTGTCAAAATCACAATTTCGGTCTTGGGCAGGATCTTCAATATTTTGCGCGCCGCTTCCAAGCCGTTCAGCTCCGGCATGCTGATATCCATTACCACTACTTTGGGCTTGAGTTGCTCTGCGAGGGTCACCGCTTCGCGACCGGTACTCGCTTCCGCGCACACTTCCCAGCCGGGCCTAGAATTGAGCAACTGCTTTAGACCGCGGCGAACAATGTCGTGATCGTCAGCAACCAGAATATGCATCGCGTCGCCGCGCGGCCTGATCGACTTCAGTTCGCTTCCAACCGGTGGTTTATCCACGGCCAAACCTAGCCTTTCAAGTGCGAAACTAAGTCCCGAATTCCAGTTCTTTTATAACACTTATGAGAGCGTTGAACCAACCGGCGCGTGACTAACGACCCGCTCCGAAAGCGGGAGTTTGGCCTAAACTGTTTGAACCGCGGACTCTGAGGGAGAAACCCGTTCTGGGAAAAAAGTCTCATCACGCAGTAGCTTGTCCACCGCCTCCAGAAGCGTGCTCCCCACCTGAGTCTTGGTCACGTATCCCTGGACGCCTATCTTTTTGGCTTCGCCGATCAATTGGTTGCTCTCATGCATCGAAAGAATAAGGATCGGCACCCTCGGCAGGGTTTTCCGAATTTCTCGCGCAGCCTCAAATCCACTTAATACCGGCATGGTTATATCTAGAATAATCAGGTCAGGCTTGAGCGCGTTCGCTTTTTCGATCGTTTCCTTGCCGTTTTCGGCTTCGCCGCACACTTCCACATCTGCACGCGAGGAAAGGATGGCGCACACACCTTTTCGAACAGCTTCGTGATCATCGGCAATAAGAATTCGCAAGAATGGGGCCCTTCCCATTTTAAGACCCGATAGGATCCCTTATTGATTTACAACCTATGTTACTCGCTTTGCGGCCACTACGCTGCGATTTTAGTGTTGTAAACGCTAACTGCAAGTTTGTCTACATCTTCGCTAAAGCTCGAAACCGTCCTTCACCAAATGCGACTTTCGTTTCCGGTAGGGGTTTATCTTTACAGTGCTCTAGCTTCAAATCTTTCTCGAATCGCCCGCAGCCGAAAGCATACTTAGGAAAGAGGATTACTATGCGCCATTCTATAAGAACGGCTTTACTTGCTGCGATCATGTTTGCCATACCGGCCGCCTCTTTCGCGCAAATCAGCGTGGGTATTGCGGTACGGGTTGCACCGCCGGTGTTGCCGGTCTACGAACAACCACTATGCCCCGGCGAAGGTTATATCTGGACGCCTGGCTATTGGGCTTACGGGGACGATGATTATTATTGGGTTCCGGGCACTTGGGTGCTGGCTCCGCGAGTAGGGGTTCTTTGGACTCCAGGCTACTGGGGTTGGGGCGATGGCGGCTATTTCTGGCACGCCGGTTACTGGGGACCACACGTCGGATTTTATGGCGGTGTGAATTATGGCTTTGGTTACGTTGGAGTAGGCTATCTCGGCGGACGCTGGGAAGGTGGGCATTTCGCCTACAATCGCACCGTGAACAACGTCAATGTGACCGTCATTCACAACACCTACAACACCAGGATTACCAATAACTATAATAATTCAACCCGCGTCAGCTATAACGGCGGCAATGGTGGAGTGCGCGCGCAAGAGACCGCCCATGAACGACAGGCGGCCCGAGAACAGCATATTCGGGCCACTAGTGTGCAGGCTGAACATGAACACACGGCGCGCTCGGATCGTTCCCAATTCGCATCTGTGAATCACGGGCAGCCCAACGTCGCGGCTACGCCGAAACCAGCGGCTTTCCACGATCGCGGCGTGGTGCACGCGAATGCCGCCGCTGCATCAAATAGTCACGAGAACGCACGCGCCGGCAACTCCGTGAGTTCAAATAATGCGCGCACCAACGGAGGTCGCAACGACCGCCCGAGCACCGCGTCTCAACCAAACGCCTCTCACAGCGGCAACTCCAACCGAACGAATACCGCGCAGACGAACAATTCACGCAATAGTCAAACCAATCGCCAAGCGGATACACATACCGTCTCCCCGCGTAATACTTCTTCAGACCGCCCGAACAACGCGGCAAAAGCTAATAACACTCATACGCATACAGCCGACAAGCCTGTTGCGCAGCATTCGAACGCACAAAGGTCAGCGCCCCCACCAAGACAGGAGCAGAGTGCCCCCAGGTCTGCACCTCAGCAGCAGCACAGTGCTCCTGGTCAAGAAAGCAAGCCCCAAGGTCGCGATCCACATGCAAAGCCGTAATAGTTGGGCGTTTGTAGAAAACTTCAGCGATGGGCCATTCGATCCTTGAATGGCCCACTTTTTTAGGCGGTGACCCTTCTGGTCTCCCCGGCCTCCGCGTCCCTTGCCCTCCGCTCCTCCTGACGTATAA
This sequence comes from Candidatus Methylomirabilota bacterium, assembly GCA_035490135.1. Lineage (GTDB taxonomy): Bacteria > Acidobacteriota > Terriglobia > Acidiferrales > UBA7541 > Acidiferrum. Next base: position 1,263 of record DATHGV010000475.1, on the reverse strand, counting down.
TTTCTCTTCTACACTGAACAGCTCACCGTCGCGAGGTCGCATGGCAAATCATTACGTCGAACGGGTTGTGGACTTAACAGAACCCCAAGCCAACCAGCTCCTTGGCTTGACTACCGATGCGGCGCGACAAATCATCCTCAATTCACCAGCTCATGAAGTAAACAAAATCTCTGGCTCTTTTGCCCTCGTCGCCCGCTCTGGCAAGACCGTAAAAATGGCCCGCTCACTAGATCGCCCCATGCGTTATTTTTTAGCCAAACGGCAGGAAGGCCCAGTCCTCATCGTCGCCCATCGCATCGACGCCATATACAACTGGCTGAAAAACGAGCAGCTCGACGGCCAATTTCATCCCAGTTACACGAGGATGGTTCCCGCGCATCACGTGGTCGCACTTCAGCTGATCGGTTGCCCGGATCCCGATCCGGTTTATACGAGGTTCTTCACGCCGCAAAGCAACTCCCTGCCGCCAAATCTCGACGAAATTGGCAAAGCGTACATTTCCGCGCTGGCTGAAGAAATTTCACTTTGGCTCCGGCATGTGCCGGACAGCGAACCGGTTGGTGCGTGTTTCTCGGGCGGAATCGACAGTGGCAGCGTATTTCTCACCACCTATCACGTGATGCGTAAACTGGGCATGAATCTGTCGCGACTGAAAGCCTTTGTTCTGGATTTCGGCCGCGGCCCCGATCTTGAGCAAGCTCGCGCATTCCTCGAGTCTCTCAATCTCGGATTGTTTCTCGAACCCATTGGCGGCGATCCGTCCGAATTGAACGCCGGAGAAACAATTCGCATTATCGAAGACTACAAACCTCTCGATATTCAGTCCGCCACGATGGCTTTGGCACTGTGCCGCGGCATTCGCGAACGTTATCCAGACTGGCGTTATCTCATCGACGGCGACGGAGGAGACGAAAACCTGAAGGATTATCCCATCGAGGAAAATCCTGAACTAACCATCCGCAGCGTTGTGAATAACCAGATGCTTTATCAGGAAGGCTGGGGCGTGGGCAAGATAAAACATTCGCTGACTTACAGCGGCGGTTTAAGCCGGTCTTACACACGCACGTATGCGCCGGCGCACCATTACGGCTTCTCCGGTTTCAGCCCGTTCACGCGCCCCAATGTTATCGCCGTGGCAGAAGCGATTCCCTTTATCGATCTGACCGGCTATGACGTGGCGCGTCTCTACGAACTAAAAGGGGAGATCGTCTCACGCGGAATCGAAGCCGTAACTGGCATGCGCATGCGGGTTTTTCCCAAGCG
>DATHGV010000474.1:0-14773 GCA_035490135.1 Candidatus Methylomirabilota bacterium | reverse complement strand
AGCCCTCTTCAATCAGTTGAAACAAAGGATGTTAGTAATGCACCAAAATGGTACCTGAGAACTTACTTTCGCGAACCATCCAGCTAGGGCAAAAAAAGGAACCCTTTTGTCCTGTTGTGCTGACAATCTTGGCAAGCTTTTCGCGATCACAGTGTCAGCTACAAACAGCACCATCGCCGCATCTAACTAGCTACGGGGCGTGGCGAGCATCGTGCAAAGCAGCAACCCACGCAGAGATGAAATGACCACAGCAGATGCAAACTCGGGTCTTGGCGTCGCGCAAGTTGTGGACACCGCACCGCATCTCGCTCCGGTTGTGTTGGAAGGTCGCCATCTGAAGAAAAGTTACGGGCACGGTCCGAAAATTTTGCCGGTTTTGGTGGACGCCAACATCACTTTGCACAAGGGAGAGATGATTGCCATTGTGGCCCCATCCGGCGCGGGTAAAAGCACTCTCCTGCATTTGCTGGCTGCGCTAGACATGCCGACGAGCGGTACAGTATACTTCGCGACGAAAGCTATTGAATCGAATCAAGACTCGTTGCTCGCGGAATTTCGCAATCGGGCCGTTGGATTTCTCTGGCAACGGCATCAGTTGCTGCTTGATTTTACGGCCGAAGAGAACGTGGCCATGCCGCTGTTGTTGCGCGGCGAAAATTTCACCTCTGCGCAGGGGATGGCGCGGAAGTGGCTTGCGGAGGTTGGCTTGGAAGCTCGAGCCGGCCACCGTGCAGGGGAACTCTCCGGCGGGGAACAGCAACGCGTGTCGATTGCCCGGGCGCTTGTCACTGGGCCGGCCGTGTTACTGGCAGATGAACCGACGGGGAATTTAGACGAGCAGAATGCTTGGGCTGTGTTCGAGTTGTTGGTTCGGTTGCACCGCACGCTGGGTTTGACGTCGCTTATCGCGACGCACAATCTGGCGCTCGCCGCGCGATGTGATCGTGTTCTAACGCTGGAGCATGGCGTTCTTACCACCCGCAAGGCTACGGCCTCTGCGAGTGAGACCCCCGGGGGAGAAGCGAGCTAACGTGTTCGAACGCTATACCGAAAAAGCACGTCGCGTTATTTTCTTTGCAAGGTATGAGGCCAGCCAATACGGCAGTCCTTACATCGAGACCGAGCACCTCTTGCTCGGCTTGATGCGCGAGGATAAAGCCCTGGCCAATCGCTTCTTGCGCCAACAGGGATCCATCGAGTCCATCCGCAAAGAGATTGAAGCCCGCATCACCATTCGCGAGCGCATCTCGACCTCCGTGGAAGTTCCTCTCAGCGCGGAATGCAAACGCATCCTGAATATGGCTGGTGAGGAAGCGGAACGCCTGGGCGTAAAACACGTGGGTACCGAACATTTGCTGCTCGGAATCTTGCGCGAAGAAAAATGTTTTGGCGCTGAGATTTTGATGGAGCGCGGCCTGCGGCTCTCCACTCTGCGTGAAGAATTGGCCCGCACGTCCGGTGAGAAGACCACTGCTGCGCGCCCCAAGGAAACTTCTCTATTAGCGGAGTTCAGTCGCGACCTTACCCAGGCTGCTTCCGAAGGTTCGCTCGATCCGCTCGTCGGCCGCGACGGCGAAGTGGAGCGGGTGATCCAGATTTTGTGCCGCCGCACCAAAAATAATCCTGTGCTCATCGGTGAGCCTGGCGTCGGCAAAACCGCCATCGTCGAGGGCCTCGCGCAGCGCATCTCGGATGGCGATGTGCCGCCCTTTCTCGCCGACAAGCGTATCCTCTCTCTCGATCTTTCCTTAATTGTCGCCGGCACCAAGTATCGTGGGCAATTTGAAGAGCGCCTCAAAACCATCATGAAAGAATTGATGGAGAGCCAGAACTCCATCGTCTTTATCGACGAACTCCACACTCTCGTAGGCGCAGGTTCCGCGGAAGGCTCGCTCGACGCCGCCAACATCCTTAAGCCCGCGCTTTCGCGTGGCGAAATTCAGTGCATTGGCGCTACCACCCCCGGCGAGTATCGCAAGTCCGTCGAAAAGGATCGCTCTCTCGAGCGCCGCTTCCAATCCGTGAAAGTTCCCGCACCCAATGAAGAAGAAGCTGTGCAGGTGATTACCGGCGTTCGTGAGCGTTATGAAAAATTCCACGCCGTCAGCTATACCGATGAAGCTTTGAAATATTCCGTCTACCTTTCGAACCGCTATATTCCAGATCGCTTCCTTCCAGACAAGGCCATCGATTTAATCGACGAAGCCGGAGCGCGCGTCAAGCTGCGCCAAGCCTCCGTCCCTGAAGAAGTCGGTGAAGTGCAGAAGCGCGTCAAGTTCATCACTCATCGCATGGAAACCGCCATCGCCAATCATGAATTTGAGAAGGCGCGTTTTTACTCCGAAGAAGAGCGCAAGGAAAAAGAAAATCTACGCGGTCTACGTGAGCGCTACAAACTAGACGACGCCTCCACCGGTATCGTTACCCGCGAAGACATCGAAGAAGTCGTTTCGCGCTGGACCGGCATCGGCGTCTCCTCTATTAAGGAAGACGAACAACAGAAACTTCTGCGCATCGAGCCCGAGCTTCACAAGCGCGTCATCAGTCAAGACAAAGCCATCACCGCTCTTGCTCGTGCTATCCGCCGCAGCCGCGCCGGTTTGAAATCGCCTCTGCGTCCCGTCGGTTGCTTCTTTTTCCTGGGGCCCACCGGTGTTGGCAAAACGGAAGTAGCTCGCCGCCTCGCCGAATTTCTTTTCGGCTCGGAAAAATCTCTGGTGCGCTTCGACATGTCCGAATTCATGGAGAAGCACTCCGTTTCCAAACTGATCGGTGCCCCTCCAGGCTATGTCGGCTATGAAGAAGGCGGCCAACTCACCGAGCGCGTTCGCCGTACTCCCTACTCCGTCATTCTCCTGGATGAAATTGAAAAAGCTCATCCGGACGTCTTCAATATATTGTTGCAGGTCTTCGAAGACGGCCAGCTCACCGACGGTCTTGGCAATACCGTCGATTTCCGCAATACCATCATCATCATGACTTCCAACCTGGGAGCTCGCCATCTGCAACGGCGTACTTCCATCGGTTTCCAATCCGGCGCCGACGAAGCCGGACAACGCTCCATGGAAGAATTGGTGATGAACGAAGTGAAGCGCGCGTTCAATCCGGAGTTCCTCAACCGCTTGGACGAAGTGATCATCTTCAATCCTCTCGCCGATGAGGATCTCCTTAGAATTATCGACTTGCTCGTTGGCCAATTGAATGACACCCTGATTCACCGGCAAGTGCAGATTGTTGTTTCACCGGAAGCACGGCAGTGGATTCTCGAGAAAACGTGTGCGGACCGCAACTACGGTGCGCGGCCGCTGCGGCGGGCTTTACAGAAGTACGTGGAAGATCCGCTCTCCGAAGCACTGATTCAGGGTGGAATTCAGAGACCTGCTACGCTGCAGATTTACGTTGCCGCGGAGGGACTCTCTTTCCGGCCTGTTGACGAGGCAACCCCTGTAGTTCACTAACGAATCTGACACCAAACGCGCCGCCGGAAGGGTTTGACCTTCCCGGGAGCGCTTAGCTGCTCGACGCCGGCCCACACCTGGTCCGGTAGGAGATGAACATCTTGGGTTTGGGGGCGCGGCCTTGAGTACTTCAACGGCCGCTCAAAGAAGAGAAGTCTGTGTTTCTCACGGAGTTTTGACGGGCCGGGTCCAATGCATCGCGATACTTATACTGCTCTTCGCGATTACTGCACCCGCCGCCTCGCGAAACAATTCCGGCGAAGACGCGTCCCCTCTTTCATCCCCGCAGCAATCTACTCCTAGCGATCAATCGCTTTCGACTCCGGCTGCACGGTCGCCGGCCGTTCCGGTAACGCACGCCGTCATCCAGCGCATCGAGTTCTCCGGCAATCGCCGCATCCGTAGCGACACCTTAAAAGCTCGCATCTTCAGCCGCGAAGGCGATAACTACAACGAAGAAACTTTGCGCCGCGACTTCCAGGCGCTTTGGAATACCCAATTTTTTGAAGATGTAAAGCTGCGCGTCGAAGATTCGCCCGACCGCGCCGACGCAAAAATTATTATTTTCGACGTGAAAGAGCGCCCGGTCATTCGCCGCATTCGCTATGACGGCATCCATTCCATCTCCGAGTCCGACATTCTCGACCGCTTCAAAGAGCGCAAAGTCGGCCTCAGCGTGGAAAGCCAGTTTGATCCCACGAAAATCAAAAAAGCGGAAGTCGTCCTGCGCGAACTGCTGGGTGAACACGGCCGCCAATTCGCCAAGGTCACCCCCCAGTACGAAAGAATCGCGTCCAGTAACGCAGTCATTCTCGTTTTCAAAATTGAAGAAGGCCCCAAGGTTAAAGTCGGCCACATCAAATTCACCGGCAATCATGCCTTCAGCGATCGTAAGTTGATTCGTTCCATGCGTCACGATCGTCCCTATGCTATTCCGCTCTATCTGACGGAAATCGCGGTCCTCTCGAAAACCTACGACCGCGACAAGTTAACCGAAGACCTTGAAGTCGGCGTGCGCGGCCTTTATCAGGACAACGGCTACTTCAAAGTAATCGTCAAAGATCCCATCCTGGAAAATGTCGATACCCCCTCTTACAAACTTGGCGTTCCCTTGCCCTTCACCGCCCACGGTATCGGAAAAGCGGTCAACATCACGATCCCCATCGAAGAAGGCGACCGCTACCACATGGGCACTTTGAAAATTGTCAGCGCCGACCCCGACAAAGCCTTGTCCCTCAAAGTGGAAGCCCTCAAGACCATTTTCCCTTTGAAGCAAGGCGACATCTTCGCCACCGACAAACTTCGCAAAGCCCTTGAGAATTATAAAAACGCCTATGGCGAATACGGCTTCATTGACTTCACTGCTGAACCGGGCATGGACATCGACGACGACAAGAAAATTATCAATTTGACTTTGAAGTTCAACGAAGAGAAGCAGTACTACGTCCGCCGCATTGACTTCAGCGGCAATACCACCACCCGCGACAAAGTCATCCGCCGCCAGTTGCTCATTGATGAAGGGCAACTGTTCAATAAACGCGCCTGGGAATTGAGTATCCTGCGCCTCAACCAACTCGATTATTTCGATCGCATCGAAGCTGACAAAGCCGCGGAATTAAAGCGCAACACCAAAGAAGGCACCGTGGACATCAACTTGAAGGTCAAGGAAAAGGGCAAGCAGTCCATTGGCTTGCAGGGCGGTGTCAGCGGCTTATCTGGTACCTTTATCGGCCTGACTTACCAGACCAACAATTTCCTGGGCCTCGGCGAAACCTTGTCTTTCTCCGCGCAGTTCGGCAACCTCCAGCGCGTCTTCCAGTTTGGTTTTACCGAGCCGTATCTTTTTGACCGTCCCATCCAGACCGGCTTTACCGTTTTCTCCAGCAAATATAATTTCGATCAGGCTCAGCAGCAAGCCCTGATAACCGGCCAGTCCGTCAGTATCAATCCGCAATTTATTCAGGATTACAACCAGAACAGCACCGGTTTCACTACCTTCGCGAGCTATCCTCTTAAGAAACGCCCGTTCACGCGTGTTTCGGTGACTTATGGCCTCACCCGCACCAACATCACGGCCTTCAACCAGGCTTCCTCAATTTTGTTCGAACAACTTCAATTCCGCAGTGTGGCCGGCCCCAGCGCGCTCAACGGCATCGTATCCAGCACCATTACGCCCAGCATTACCTACAACACCATAAACAATCCGCAGAATGCCACTTCCGGCAAAAGTTACTTTTATAGCCTGGGTGTTTCGGGTGGCCCGCTGGGCGGAAACGTAAACAGCATCTCCAATGTTTTCGATTGGAAGATGTATCGTCCTCATCACAAAAAGCGGAACGTAATTGGCATGCATGTTACCGCTGCCTATATCACCGGCTATGGCGGCCGGGAAGTCCCGCCCTTCAGCCGTTTTTATATGGGCGGCGAGAACGATATTCGCGGATTTGATATTCGCTCCATCTCGCCGGTTACCTTTATTCCTACAGCCACCACGCAGCAGTTCCTCTATTTGGATCCCACCACTCTGAGCGGCAATGGATCGCCGACACAGCGTTTCTTGAATGTGCCGGTCCTCGGTTACACCATTACGTTCCCGGGTGGCGACTTGCAGGGTTGGGGCAACTTCGAATATCGCATTCCCATTGCCGGGCCGGTTACCGCCGGACTTTTCTTGGACGTCGGAACCGTAGGCATTGTCCGCCAAAGTGCCTTGAAGCTTGATCCCACGGGCTTTGACAACTTGCTCACGCAGTTCCCCGGTGCCCAGTCGCAAGCCGGCTTGCAGCAGCAGCTTAAGATCGCCAGCGGCACGAATTTCCGTCCGCGCGCCTCCACTGGCGCGGAACTCGTGGTGCAGCTGCCCATTATTCAGGCGCCCTTCCGAATCTATTACGCGTTCAATATTAACCGGCTGCACGAGCAGATCATCGCGCCTCCGGACTACATCGAGCAGAGCGAGATCAATCTCATTAAAAATAATCCCGCGCTCAAGGATTTCTATAACTTCCAGTTTGCTCCGACTATCAATCAGTTTATCGCCAATCCGGGACGTCTGAATTATTTCGAGCCTTTGCGCACTTTCCGGTTTACCGTGAGTCGGACATTTTGAGGTTGGATTTCGTACGCGAATTTACTATAGCTAGCCGCGGCAGCTTCGCTCCGCGGACTTGATTTTTGCGCCGAAATGCGAAAAGTTTTTGGGGGAAACAGTGGGAATTAAGTTCGTGAATATTTTTAAACTTGCCGGGCTGGGCTTTGCCGCCGCCCTGTGTGTGTGGCTCGCCGGATGCGGCAGCGGTACTACTGCAAACGTCGTGGTAGTCACGGTCATCCCGTCGCCGGTCCTCCTGGTGGTGAATCAATCACAGACGTTCCTGGCCACCGTGACCGGTGCAACAGACACCTCCGTAACCTGGACTTGCACCTTCACCACCAGTACCACCCCAACGGGCACTACGACTCCGGTCGTGTCGGCCGCTGCTCCCTGCACCACCGCTCAAGGTGTCCTATCCAATAACCAAACCACTACCGTTACCTACACCGCCCCCGCTACCGTTCCGAATCCACCGCCCACTATCACCATCACCGCGACTTCCAACGCCGACAAGAAAAAAACCGGCACTGCCACCATCAATCTGGACTCCGGAATCCGCGTTACCGTAACTCCTGCTACCGCCACCGTCGCTACAGGTTCAGCTTTCCAATTCCATGCCACCCTCACCAATGACACGACTCCCAACGACGTCACGTGGCTAGTGATGCAGGCCACCTCGACCAACGCTATTTCCCCGACGGCGACGAGTTGTGCGCCAGGATGCGGCTCAGTCGACACCACCGGTTTGTACACCGCTCCAGCCACCGTGCCCGTCGTCGCTACGGTTGCCACTCCTACGGTTACGGTGATTGCGACCTCAAAACTCGACACCAGCCGCTTTGCAACCGCTACCGTAACCATCGTCCAGGCCGGGCCCATCAGTTTTTCAAACGTTTCGCCCGCTGTCGCTCCTCAGGGAGGCTTGTTTCAGGATATTTTCCTGACCGCTTCGAATCTCACTTCCAGCGGCGTCGGCGTCACCGTAAGTGGCGTTACCCCTCCCATCGATCAGCTCTCTCAGGTAAAGGTTATTTTTACTCCCGACAACTCGGCCTCTTCCATCGGTGCTCGGGTTCGCCTTAATGCTCAACAGCTCGCCGTGGCCGGATCATTCACCGTGAGTATCACCAGTACGAATGCCGCGAGCCCGGTGACCACTGTTCCCGGTGGAAACTTTACGATAAACGTTGTTCCTGTCACCCCTTCGGTAGTGGCTTCAAATCCGCAGAGCTTCCCTCAGAGTTCTCAGCTGGTACCAGGTTTTGAGACTCCTGCAGGCCCCTTTATGAGTATTGACGGCGGCTACTACGGTCCCCCTGGGAACCAAGTGGCTTCTGCACAGTTCAATGGCACAAATTTGGCGGCCATCGTAGACACCAACAGTCCTCAGGTTTCCACGCCTATACGCCTGAACGTCACACTTCCAAATCTGGCGAATCTTCCAAGTGGTCCGGGCCTATATCCCGTCATCGTTACCAACAACAACGCTTCGCCATCCACCGCCTATACCAACATTGCCGTCGTCCCCGATTACGCCAACATCAACAAGCCCGGTGGGCTAGCAACTATAACTTTGCCCCCTGGCTCGGCACCCAGCGCTATCGCCGAGGACAGTGTTCTAGGCGTCGGGGTTGTCGCGGAAACTGGCACAAGTTCCATCCAATTTGTCGACATGCGTACTGCAACGCCCGCGCTGCTCGGCGGTCCAATTCCAACAGGAAGTATCCCACCGAGCACCGCGCCTGGCAGTCTTCCAACTGGCGTGGCCGTGGACGAAAATCTCCACATCGCCGCAGTGGTGAATTACGCGGACCGCAGCATGTGGATTTTTCAGATCCCCACGCCTCCAGCGGCTCCGTCGGCAACGCCGCTCGGCAAAATCGATCTCAGCACGCTAATTCCGTCAACGGCGCCCACAACTCCTCCAAGCGCTCCGCCATTTCCGTATTCGGTGGGCATCGATTCCCAAACTCATCGCGCCATAGTCGCTTTTGCCTCCACTAACGTTGGATTCATCGTCAATCTCGATCCGACTCAGCCCGCCTCGGTGTGTTTGTCAGGCCAGCCGCCAGCCTCCACGCCAACCTATTGTCCCATCGCCTCGGTAACCCTGAATACCGGTTCGAATCCCCAGATCGCTCTCGATCCTCGCGTCGATCTCGCCTACGTCACACCCGGCGGCGGCGGTAACCTATCCGTAGTGGATCTGCAGCACGTAGCCACCCAGGCCCGCATCGGCATTGCCTCCGCCACCAGAACGTCCGATGTCGTGACTATCACGACTTCCACGCAGCACAATCTGAACCCCGGCAATCCCGGCACCGTCTTGATTAGCGGCCTTCCGGCTGGGAAAAACGGCACTATCTTTGATGGTACCTTCAGCGTTACCAGCGTGATTGACGCCTCTACCTTCACCTATTCCCAAACCGCCGCGGACGATACCACTGCCAGCACCTCCTCCAGTCAGGGTTTTGTCACCTACGGTACGGCATTCCTCACTTTCTCCTTGAGTCCCACGGTCCAAGGCATCGCCATTAATCAGATCAGCCGCACTGCCGTTCTCGCGGATCCCAATGCGAGTGGCTCGCAGATCAGCTTTATTGACTCGCTGGACCAAACCGTTAGCTCCTTCACCCTGTTCTCCGAAGGCACTGGTCCCAACACAACCGGTCTGCCACCGGAATCTGGCGTAGCGGACGTGTCATTTCAGCCCTTCACCAATACCGCGGTGGCCTTCAATCCCGCGCGCAACGAAGTCTCCATGCTCGATCCGGTACTTTTGCAGCGCGACGCCATCGTGAAAACCGGGCAAAATGGGCTGAAAACTACCACCTTCACTAACTCTGGCGTGAGCATCACGCTGAAACTCTCTGGTGCGCTGCAAGTGGATCCCGCCACCAACACCGCGCTGGTTGCAAATTCCGGCAGCGACAACCTGACCTTCTTCACCCTCAGCACCACCTTCAAAGCCATTAACATCGAACAGGTTCTAACCCCGGCTATTCCTGGCGCACTGCTACCCCAAGCCGCCATCACCACCAGTGGCAGCACTCCCGGCGCTATCTCCGGAGTTCGCATTCTGGGTTCCGGTTTTGATGCTGGTTCCCTGGTTCGCCTGGATGGCCAGACTGTGCCCGCCACTTTCGTCAGTGCGCGTGAAATCGACGCCACCATTCCATCTTCATTCCTGACAGGTCCGCGACGCTTTGCCCTGGACGTAGTCAATAGCACCGGCGTCGTTTCCAACAGCACTGATTTCACCGTGATTGAAGCTGTTCCCATTCCAGCATGTTCCGGCACCGCTTCCGCGCCTGGTGCCGTGGCTATCGATCAGCAGCTCAACGTCGCCGTGGTCACCGACTCCGGTTGCTCCGACGCTTCTATAATCAGCCTGAAGTCTGACTCCACCTTCGGTACGTTGACTAATCGCATTGCCACCGGAGCGAGTCCTGCCGCTGTCGCCGTGATTCCCCGATACGGCTTTGCGGTCGTCTCCAACAACACCGCTGGCACCGTTTCCATTCTGAATCTCAATACCAACACGCAGGCCTCCGCAGACGTTTCCGTCGGCTCACAACCAAACGGCGTGGCCATCGATCAGGAAAACGCCCTGGCTCTGGTTGCCAACACTGGTTCGAACACCGTTTCTGCCATCGACCTCACCCCTTTGCTATCGGTGCCCGCGGGCACTGTCACCGCCTCCACGGTTGCCGTGAACCAGAACCCCATTGCGGTGGCCATCGACCCCGATCGCGGCACCAACAATCGCGGTGAAGCGGTAGTAACTTCGCTGATTTTAAACGGCTCTAACACGCCGTTTGGAGGATTGGACATAGTCGACCTGGGTGTGTCACCGCCCAGCAGGAATACTTCAGTATCGTTAAATTCTATTCAGGCTACGCCAACTGGCATCGTCTTCGATCCAGCCACTACCTTGTTCTATGCCACCTCGAGTCAAGGCAATTCGATCACCGCGCTCAACCCCGACAACGGGCTAACCCAGATCATACCCGTGGGCGTCAATCCCACTTCTCTGGCATACAACTATCAGAGCAGCACCATTCTCACCGTCAACGCCCTAAGTAACACCATATCCATAGTCGATTCCCAGACCTTTAAGACCAGAGCGACGCTCGGTATCAGCGGGTCGTCGCAATTTGCCGCCGCCATACATCCGCTCACAAACTTGGCAGTCATCGCCGATCAAGCCAACAACCGTGTTCTACTTTTGCCTTTGCCGTGAGTGAGTCCGGCCCGGCTTTCGTGCATTTTGTTTCCTGCTTCTGTCTCGCGCGTCTGTTTCGCGCATCTGTTTTGTAGGTCGCGGCTTTAGCCGCGACATAAAATTGAACCGGAAACACGGGGCTTTTTAGCCCCTGAGGCCGCAACCATGGCCGAATTGTTACGAGGGTCCATCAATCAAGTATCGAGGAGTAAGACGTACGCAAGAGCCAATGCGCGGAGTCTGTAACTGCATGTAGACATGTTTCTTCATTGCAGGTAAGAATTCGGCTAGCTATACTTCAAGGTTTGGATAGCTGCTGGACAATCGCCTGCTGCACATAGATTACTGCCATGTAAATTGGCGCGTCTTGAAGCCCTTCGGGGCCATCACAAGGAGAACAAAGTGAATTGTAGAAAGTTATTTTTTACCACCATTCTGGCCGGGGCCTTCTTATTCGGCGCGTCGGGTTCGGCCCTTCGGGCTCAGGGAGCCGCTGCGGCTGCTCCGGCCTCGTCCGCCGTTGCCGGTAAGATCGCTGTCATTAACGTTCGCCAGGCGATCGTAACCACTTCGGAAGGCAAGCAAGCGTCTGCTGAACTGCAAGCGCAATTCGCGACGCGGCAAACCGAACTGGAAAATCTGAACAAACAAATCACAGATTTGCGGCAGCGGCTGTCCGCTGGCCAAGCTACCTTGAGCCAGGATGAACAAGCTCGTCTGACCCGTCAGGGCGAACTGTTGGCTCGCCAGCTGCAGCGCAAGCAGGACGAATATCAGGAAGATGTCAATGCTTCACAAGGCGACGTGATCGACAAAATTGGCCGCAAGATGATTGATGTCCTCGACCGTTATGCCCGGGAGAATGGTTACGTTGTGATTCTCGACTCGTCCGCACAGAACACGCCGATCTTGTACGCTTCCAATCAGATTGACGTTACTCAGGACATCATTCGCTTATACGATCAGGCCTATCCGTTGAAGGCCGGCTCAGCCACGCCCAAGCCTGCATCCCGGCCCGCGGCCCAACCCGCTGCTCCCAAGCCGGCTCCGTCTCAGCCACCAGCCGCCAAGCCCTGATCGCTTTCGATCATCAGTAATGAAAAATCGCCTCCGGCTTTCAAACCCGGAGGCGATTTTTTTTCTCCTAACACTCAGCCGCTTTAGGGATTCTGCGGAGGAACATCCGGCTCTTCGGCCCCTTTAGGTTTGCTAATGGTGTTCTTGGTGTCCACGCCGAAGATCGCGTAATTCGATAACGTGTGCCGATGATGGTAGCGATGGTGATGCAATTCCAGATACATGTCTGCATACCACGGCAGCCACAGCTCGGTCTTGCCGTTTTGGAAATCAACCGGGCCATAGTCAATCGCCAGATGGTCCCGCGTCAATTCAAGATCCTTCATTGGGTCGCGCAAATCCGTTTCGATGTGCAACACCTGATAGGTTGTGGCTGCCACCCACACGCGGCCCTTCAACGGTATCTCTACCGTTTGCCTTTGTGTCTCCCACAACCTCAGATACGACCGCTGGTTTGGCTTTTGGCGAAAGTACACGAGCCACGCCGCTTTGCCTCTCCACTGCCCCAGCCCCTCGCAAGTAAAATCCAGCGTGTTGGCGAATCCCGGGCGGAACACATATACCCCCAGTCCCATCAATCCAACCGTTGCAAGCGACGTTGGAAACGAACTAGGTCCTACTCCTACTCCCCCGTCCCGGCTCTCTTTCAGGAATACCTGCCCGCCTTTGGCATGATCGATAAAAACCAGGTAAGAAAAATCGCGTGTTCGAAGAGCGCCGGGTTTTCCGTTGCGATCGATTTCTTCATGTTCGATGTGCTCGGAGGCCATGAACTTCTCAAAATTTTCGAGTTGTTCCGTCGAGGCCTGCGCCGTGCGATTCACTATGTCGGCCGCGGAACAACTCACGTCCCCGGCCACCCCCGGCTTGATGCTGTCTACATCCGATGGCCCCCAGGGGCGTACCGGCCCGGCGGCCAGATCACCACCAAGAGCAGTAGCAAGACTAGCGCCGCCTGGCCGCTCGCCCCCCGGCGCGGACACCGCCGCGCTGGCATGCGAAATCGCCGCGTCCGCTGGCTTATCAAGATCTCCAAGATCGCCTTTGGCCACCGCCGCGGCCGGATCTTTCGGATAGTCATGAATCACAACTTCAAATTCGTGTCGCGCCGCATCACGGTTGCCCTCGCCCGCGAGGATTTCCCCCAGCAGCGCATGCGCCATGGGGATTTTTTCCCCTGCCAGCTCGACGGCCTTCTGCGCGTGTGGCTTGGCGCTCGCATAATTCCGCTGCTGCAAAAATGCCGCCGCCAAATAGAACTGCGCTTGATACGACATGGTATTTGCGTGCACCGCTTTTTCCAGCGTGGCGGTGGCTTCCGGGACCTGCTTGCTGCGCAGTTGTATTTCGCCCAGCGCCAAAAGCGCGTGCTCATGTGCCGGATACAACGCGATCGCTCGTTCGAATCTCGCACTCGCCGCATCGGTATTCTTTTGGCTGGCTTCCAGTGTCCCCAACAGATATTGCACATCCGGATTTTGTGGCGCGCTCTCCGCGGCTTTCAATAAATGTTTTCGCGCGTCGTCTGCGTGATTCTTGTGCATCGCCTCAGTGGCCTTGTCCATCTCCTTCAAGACGGTCAGCGACACTTGCGTCCTCCCGCCCGCTGCCGCGCTCTCCGATGTCAGATGCAGATAAACGTACACGTATTGATTGCGGGACATCAGCGAGTCCACCACCAGCGCGCGCTCGTGCGCCGGTTTATAACCCGGAGCGCTTACCTCGATCACGCAATCTCCCGCCGGAATATTCGAAAATTGTGCCAATGCTGTGTCTTTAGTGGGCCCGCTCATATTTACGCCCGCCAGCGGACACGACAATCTGACCGTGGCGCTCTCCGTGACCGGCAACCCGTTAGACTCCCGCACGCTCACATACACATTGGAAGCGGACGCCCCCACCACGGAATCGCCCGGGTGCATGTTTATCCCCCCGAGTTGCGCAGGCCCCTGATCGGCTTGCCCTGCCGCTCGTCCCGCAAATAGCAGCATACAAAATAAAACTTTGCTAAGAATGCGAGCCGGCATTGAGCAGACGGATAATTGCTTACGGGCGTTCATAGGTATGGCATCCATAGCGTTTCAAATAAGGTCAACACTTGTATTCTGCAAAATTGGAAATGGGTATATCAGGACGCCCTTATAGAATACCCGAGCGGTGTTGGAAAGTATTGCAGTGATGTGGTGTCTCTGACAACGCCTTGGCTCTTACCGAGTGGACCCCTCTCAGCCTAATGGCGTATCACCCGATCGGAACGATCCCTCGCACACTACATCTACTTCGCGTCTTTCAGAATGGAACTCTTTTATGAGACTACAAAAACTTTTAACTATAGCGCACACTTCGGCAGGCATTTTGTCGAATCCAGAGAGGTATATCGTTTACGGCAGTTCGACCTCACTAATTTGCCCTGTGATTATGCTATCTCTCAAGGCGTTAAAATTGCGCCCGTGCCAGCTAGGCGCTCCAACGGCTTTGAAGAAGGCATCGTAAAAATCATCTTTCGTCTTCCAATCTGCCCCATCTAAAATGAGCTTCTTCATGCCAGCTTACATCGCTCCGATCATTTTTGGATCACCTGACATGAATGAAAGTTGTGGTACTGATCCTCGCACTCTAGATATGCTCGCCAGGAAGCACTCGTAGAATACTGCCATCGCATCGCCCAAGCTACCTCGGCCTGGCGCGAGTAACCTGGGATGGCCCAGCTGGCATTGGCGCTAGTTTCAGCGCCGCGCGCATTAATCTGGGCATCAATCGACCAACCAGGCCCCCGGGCAGCCGTTTCGGAAGATTGACGAGGGCTAGCCCAACCTAGCGCTGTCAGAACGCTCTTTTGTCCCCTCCGGCAACCCTTCAGCAGTAGACTCCTATTTTCGCATTCACAGAACTGGTTTGATTTGTGATATGTCTTATGGT
>DATHGV010000473.1:0-6064 GCA_035490135.1 Candidatus Methylomirabilota bacterium | reverse complement strand
GAGCGCAGCCAAAGATTTCCCGGGCAAGGATGAGAGCAAACGTCGTCTCGCCTTGCTCGAGAGCGGCACGGGCGCCTCGCCGGAATTGTCGATTTCACAACTCGAGGCCATGACCAAAGAGCAGCCTAACGATGTCGTCTCCCAGATGCGTCTGGGGGAAGCTTACGAAAAACAAGGCGCAGCGGACAAAGCGGCCGCGGCCTTTGAGCAAGCGCTAAAACTGAATCCAAAACTGGCTGCGGCCATAACCAAGCTCGCGCAACTCAATGCTGGACCGCTCCACAACAAGGAGAAAGCTCTCGCTTACGCAAAGAAAGCGCGAGAACTCGCGCCAGCCGATCCCCAGATCGCCGGCATTCTTGGAAAAGTTGCGTACGATAGTGGCAATTTCACCTGGTCCTACAGCCTTCTGCAGGAAGCCGTGCGCCAGCGCGCAAACGATGCCTCGATCCTGCACGATCTGGCGTGGGCGGCTTATAGCTTGGGAAAAGTCAATGAGGCTCGAGACGCGATGCAAAAAGCCCTGACGAACAATCCTGACTCCTCCCAGGCTGCCGACACCAAAAAATTTCTGGCGTTGTCCGGCCTGGATGAAAATCCGAAGGAACTCATGGCCGCCGAGATCGATGTGCAGAAGGAATTAAAATCGAACTCCGAATATGTGCCGGCACTTATGGCCGAGGCCGCGCTTCTTGCGCAGCGCGATCAAATAAAACCGGCAACCGAAATGTACAACGACATCGTGCGCCGATTGCCCGATTTCGCGCCGGCGCAGAAACGCCTGGCTACGTTGTACGCTCAAGACCCATCCACGGTCGCTGCCGCCTATGACCTCGCTACAAAGGCGCGCAAAACATTACCGGACGACTCCGAGTTGTCCGAGCTTCTTGGACGATTGAGTTACGAAAAAAAGGAATACCCCCGCGCCATCCAGTTGTTACAGGAAAGCGCTCGGAAACGGCCGCTCGACGCCGATTCTCTTTTTTATCTGGGAATGTCTCAGCTCCAGGCCAGACAAAAGGCCGAAGCGCGCGGAATCCTTAATCAAGCTTTGGTCGCCGGCCTTCATGAACCTCGCGCGACTGAAGCAAAGCGCGCCCTCACGGATCTCCAGCGGGAGTGAAAACAGATCGCCGAAACCAATTCCGCGGCTAGGCAATCATGTTTTATTTGCCAACCAAAGCGCTGATAACTAATGGCCAGACTCGCGCCGCTACTCTTTCCAAACGCGCTTTAGCCGCATCTTCTGCCCGTAAAACTCGAGACAGCTCGAATCGGACACGTGCTTCGTCTTGAAGGACACCATGATGCCCTCGCCGGCAAGGGCGATTCTTCCAGTGCCGGCGTTCTTGCTGCTGTCCTTAAACTTGAACTCGACTGTGCCCTTGTTAGTCACTTTGCCGGTGCCATCGGCCTCCGGCGCGGCGCCGTGGCCGTCGTTGTAACCTGCGCTGAACCAGACCCACACCGTGTCTCCACTTTGCTGAAGGCTCATTTGAAACACGGCTTGACCGTTTAGAAAATTCTTGTCGGCGTATTCACCGGCAAAATTTTCTCCGGCGGAGAGTGCATCGAATGTAGCTGCGAATAGGGCAATTGAAACGAATGATCCGACGCGGCACGCGTTCATGCGCACAGAATAGCGACTCGGACAAAACTGGCAAGCTCATGGAATGCCATCTTGGCTGACGCGGGAGCCAAGCTTCCAGCCTGGCGTTTTGATTCGGGAGCCTGGCAGGCTGTTGGCTCAGCCGCCACGGGAACGATAAGCTCGCTCCGAACGATTTCGCCGCGAAGCCTAACTTTTCCATTCGCTTTTCGAGACCAAGCAGCATCTTGCGCCTTTGACCCTCGAACAATGCTGGGAGCATGACACGCAAACTATGAGACCAGAAACTCGCTGTCCTCGGCGCCGGGAAACTCGGGGGCATTCTTCTTCGCGCGTATCTCAAGCAGGGGCTGTTTTCGCCGAACCGTGCGAGCGCGACGGTACTCCACGGCGATAAAGCGGCCACTCTCAGCAAGGATCTTGGCGTCGGGTGACATCCGACAATCGCAAAGCTGTCGCGGGGGCCGACATTGTGCTGCTTTGCGTCAAGCCTCAAGTGATTCGTGAGGTGCTCGAGGAGATCCGGCCGCATGTCGATGAGAAAGCGCTGGTGATTTCGGTAGCGGCTTCGGTGCCCACCAGCTACATCGAGCAGCACCTGGGCCCGAGGGTCCCCGTGGTGCGGGCGATGCCCAACACGTGTTCGGCGGTGGGCTGCGGAATGACGGGGATTTGCCGTGGCGCACACGCGGCAGAGGAGCATCTCGAGGTGGCCCGCGCCATGTTCGACACCGTCGGCCGCACGGTGGTGGTCGACGAGAAGCTCATGGATGCCGTTACCGGACTCTCGGCAAGCGGTCCGGCATTTGCGTACATCATTCTGGAATCGCTGGCAGAGGCGGGAGTCAAAGTCGGCCTGCCGCGGGACGTGGCCACGCTGCTGGCCGCACAGACGATGAAGGGCTCAGCGAGCGTGGTGCTGGAGACGGGAGACCACCCAGCTCTGCTGAAAGACGCGGTAACGACGCCAGCTGGCTGCACGATTGACGGCATCCTCGAACTCGAAGAAGGGAAGCTGCGCGTCACGCTGATCAGGGCGGTCGTCAAAGCCACACTCCGCGCCGGGGAGCTGCTCTTCGAGAAATGACCCGCTTAGAGCCCGAACCTCGTCATCCAGCGGCAGGCCAACATCGCACGAATCGAACGAAAAAGTGGCTTAGAGCCCTTGTCTGCGTTGAGTCTACTCGCCAGGCTCTTTCAGAACATCGAGTCGAACGGTTCTCCTTCGCTTCCGCAAAGCCGGCGAGTTCAAGGAGCCGTAGCGATCACGCTTTGCAATTTCGAGCAAAACAAAAAGCCGCCACGCGGTAAAGCGTGACGGCTGATTGTGAAATGCTGCCGCTTTGTTGGAGCGGGCGCGGCTTTAGGGATTGTTGACCACGTGCGGTGCAGGTTTGCTTGCCTCAAGCTGCGCGCTCACCTTCTGAAAGCTAGCAGTAAGCGCTTCAATTTGCTTTTGCTGTTCCGCGAGCCTGGACTGAAAGTCCTGCTTTAACTGCGCGACGATCGCTTTCTGTTCCTGCAGTGTGCGGTGCTCTTTGAGAAACTCATTGAGCAACATCGCGTTCACCGCGTCGTAGCGCACGGTGTAGATCTCGCCAGTCTCGTCGCGCACCACCAGGTCCGGGTTTACCGCGGCCACTTCTTCGGCGATTAAACCAAACTGTGGCGTGCCTGTGGCATCGCTCTTATAGTGAAACGTTACCGGCTTAAGGGCCAGGATGGCTTCGCTGGCCCTGTCCATTGATTTAATTTCTTTCTTGAATCGGCGCGAAGAGCTGGCCGTCCCGAGCTGGCCGACGGAGTCTATCAGGACCGGTACGGCGTTGGGGTTTCCCGTTGTAACCCCACGAATGCCAGCGATAAAGGTGGCCAGCTGAAATCCTGTTGTGCCGATGCGGATCCTGCCGGACTCGCCAGCAACACCTCCATTGCCGATATCAATATTGTTAATGCCGGTGGTGAGATTTTCACCGGCCAAATGGCCCAATGCGATGTTGTTGCTGCCCGAGGTGTTGCTATCGAGCGCCTGAATACCAATGGCCGCGTTGTGGTGGCCGGTTGTGTTGAGCAAGAGCGCTTGAATACCAATGGCGGTGTTGAAGTTGCCGGTGGTATTGCTGTAGAGCGCCTGCAAACCGTTGGCCGTGTTGTAGGTGCCGGTGGTGTTGTGATAGAGCGCGCCAAAACCAGTGGCCGTGTTGTTACCGCCTTGGGTATTGTAATAGAGCGCTTTATAACCGGTGGCAGTGTTCTGGTTGCCTACGGTGTTGTTCGCGAGCGAATAAGCGCCAACGGCATTATTGAAAAACCCGGTTGTATTGCCATAGAGCGCATACACGCCAGTGGCAGTGTTGGAGCCGCCGCCAGTATCGCTAAACAGAGCCCGAACACCCGTTGCCGTATTTTGGTTGCCGGTGGTGTCATGATTGAGCGCTTCAAAGCCAAAGGCGCTGTTCCAAATGCCGCTGGTCAGATTGACCAGCGCCCCGCTGCCATAGGCTGTATTGGTTTGCGCTTGCGCTTGCGCTTGTTGCGGAAACGCAGAGCAGACCAGCGTCATGGCCAGGATAACGAACGTTGTGAAGCTTTTGGATTGAATTAAGTGATTCATATATTGAAACTCCTTTTTCTCCCGTTGGGTTGCCCCTTACGACCGCAAGTGCGAAAAGGGGAAAGAAGGCTGCCGGGAAGCAACTTCCTGCCCTAAACGGTAAGCTTACCATATACCAACAGATACGGGCGCGACTTGATTATCCAACAGAAGTTGCTCCTAACCAGCAGGTTTACCCTGATAAAGTTTTTCAATTCAACGTGAGAACGGTGATCCGCGCTAATCATAAGTGTAAGACCTTCCGACAGAGATCTGCGAAAGCCACGAAGGAGCGACAGTCGCAAGACGTTGATCATCAGTCTCATAAAAATAATCACACCTTTTGTGAGGGATTCCGACGCTCAGGCGCGATGCCTTATGGCCGCAGTTATGTCTCGGTCCCGGTCACCAGGGCAACATTCAACATGGGTCCGCACGCACAATGAAGTGGTGATTTCTGGCGCGATGTGGGGCCGTTGAAATCGTCTGGAATCCCTACGTTTTTCAATTATGCGTTGTAATCCACTTGGCTCGTGGTTGTTATGTAGGTCATTGCTCACGTCGCTGGCGTAATATGTCGGTCGGCCTTACAATTCTCGTATCTGTGCCCTTTTAGCGGGTGCGAGATCTCGCAATTATTTTTACTAACGCAAATTGCTTACAACGAGAATATTACGGATCAAGTCCCGAATCGAATAGCAGGAAGTCTAACGCTTTGGCAAGGGTCTTGCTTCCTCATCAACAAGAAAGTAACCAACCTCAAACAAATTGGAGAAATAAATAATATGAACAAAATAAAATACATCGCAGCAGTTTTGATGGCCCTCGTCGGTCTGGGCCTTCAACAAGCAAAAGCAGACGTTTTCACCTCTAGCCTTAATGCTGGCAATACTGCCATCTCCGGGTTTACCGGGCCTTATGGCACGGTGACCATCACTTTGGTGAATAGCACGACCGCCACCGTTACGTTTACGTCCAACACAGTCGCTGGGAATACGTATCTATTTGGAGACGGGGGCAGCGTTGCTCTCAATGTGAACGCTACTACGTTTAGCGTTAGTGGCATCAGTGGGTCAAACAGCGGGACAGGATTCACACCGGGACCCTTTAGTCAGATGGTGGCTGGTAATGAAGACGGATTTGGAAGTTTCAATCTAAGAATCCGTAGCTTTGACGGCTTTAGTCACTCGTCAGACACTATCACGTTCACCCTGACTAACACCAGCGGCACTTGGGCTAGTGCGGCTGACGTCCTCACCAATAACGCCAATGGCTTTGATGCGGCGGCTCACATCTTTGTTACAACATCCCCTGCCAACGCTTCAAACAGCGCACTCGCTACCGGTTTCGCTGGTGAAGGTGGTGGCGTGGTGGCTCCCGATGGTGGAACGACCGTGATGTTGCTCGGAGTTGCCCTCGGGGCGCTCGGTATGGCGCGGCGGTTCCTAATGAGTTAACGGGTCTAAAAAATCTCCCGACACAAAAGAGTGGCCGTTCGAAAGAACGGCCACTTTCGTTTGTACGCCCGACACGGGAGCGGCGTTGTATCCGCGGTCTTTTAAGAACTCGCATGCGGCGTAGGATCTTCCTTGTTTGTCGCGCGCGGCCAGATCAGGATTCACCTTTTCCATACAAGCTCAGATAATTAGGCGTATGCCTATTATCATATCTGCTGCTAACGCTTTCGGCTTCAGAACCACAAGGAATGAACACCCGATCCTGTAAAGCAAAAAAAATCCCATCGCCGCATTCCCCTGCACCGCGTGCGACCATTCTTGGCGTTTCTATTTTTCTGATGGCGATTACGTGGCTGGTCTTCGGGGAGACCCTGCGCCACCCGTCCATCAACTTCGATGATCAAG
>DATHGV010000472.1:0-14526 GCA_035490135.1 Candidatus Methylomirabilota bacterium | reverse complement strand
CATCTCCGTAACTTCTCCCAGGAGCGACGGGCCGTTTAGTTCTTCCGGTGTACGGTTGCGATATCCGAGCGGGTCAAAAATGCCGACGGCATAGAGCTGGGTGTCCGCTTCTTTTACCAGCCGCTTGATATCGTTCTCACTGTATCTACTATGATTATCGCCTCCGTCCGATAAAATGAGCAAGGCGCGCTTGGCGTTACGTGCACCCCTCATCTGACTCAGACCCAGATAAATAGCGTCCAGCAGCGCCGTACGTCCCTTGGGCACCGTCAACATCATTCGGCTTTGCAAATCCTCGATGCTGTTGGTGAACGAACTAGTCAACTCGGCGCGCTCGTTAAAGCTAACCAGAAAAAATTCGTCCTGCGGATTGGCGGTCTTGAAGAACTGGATCGCCGCTTCACGGGCCTTGGAAACTTTGTTAGCCATGCTGCCGCTAAAATCAAATATCACCCCAATGGAAATGGGCACGTCTTCCGACGAAAACGTCACCAACTCCTGCTCGATGTTATCTTCAAACACGCGGAAGTTATCCGTGTCCAACCCAGTCACCAGCCGGTTATAAGGATCGGTCACCGTAACATTGACTAGCGCCAAGTCCACATCCATGTGCATCGTTTGCCCAGGCTTAAGCACTGACCCAGGCGTGTCGCGCTTTACATCTTCTTTGGCCTTGCTGTCGTCTTTTGCGGCATTAGGGTCTTTGGCGGCACCGGCAGCATTGCCATCTTTCACAGCAGTAGCAGCGCCGTCCTCTTTGGTGGGATTGCTGCCTTCTTTGGCGGCAGCAGCGCCGTCGTCTTTGGCTTTATTTTCATCGCTTCCATCGAATCTGGTTTGCGCAGCTAGGCGGGAGGCGTGCGTGACGAAGAAGCAAGCAAGTAGCAGCAGTATAAAGAATCGGTTAACAACGCAAAGTTCGCGTTTCACGGCACCCCCTAAATCATCCCGGGCCTGCCGGGACGGCCGCGCGGTGGGACGAAAGGTCGAGTCTACCACTCGCGGTAATGAATACAAGCACGAAGGAGTCCTCCAAAGTCTCAGACTTGTAAATTATTTGCTATAGATAGTGCAGGCTTTGTGCGTGATAGCATCCCTCTCATGCGAATTTATTGCGAACAAAGTCCGATTTGGTACTGTCAATTTATGTAAGTGGGAATTTTATGAGTCCAACCGACATCGTCATCGTAATTCCGGCCCGCTACGGTTCGACCCGCCTGCCCGGCAAACCCTTAGTATCTTTGGCTGGTACTGCCATGATCCAGCGCGTCTACGAACGCGCCAAACTTTCCAAGCTCGCCACCCGCGTCATCGTCGCCACCGATGACGACCGCATCATCAAAGCCGTCGAAGCCTTCGGTGGCGAGGCCCGCATGACCCGTTCCGAGCACCGCACCGGCACGGAACGCGTAGCGGAAGTCGCCGCTCACATCGATGGCCAGATCTTTGTAAATGTGCAGGGCGACGAACCCCTCCTCAATCCCGAAGTCGTTGACGCCGCCATTAACGCCCTGCTCGAAGACGCCGCCACCTCGGTCGCCAGCGTCGCCACCCCAATAAAAAACAAGACCGACATCCTGGATCCCAACATCGTAAAAACCGTCCTCGACTTCGACGAGAACGCGCTGTACTTCTCTCGCGCCCCCATCCCCTGGGTCCGCGATGCCGCCGCCAAAATGGAAGTTCGCCATCTCAAACACCTCGGCCTCTACGTCTTCCAGCGCGACGCCCTTCTCGAATACCCCACCCTCCCCCAGGGCACGCTTGAAAAAATTGAGCAACTCGAGCAGCTCCGCTGGCTCGAAAATGGCTGGAAAATCCGCATCGCCGAAGTAGACCACGACTCCGTAAGCGTAGACGTCCCCGAAGACATACCCAAAGTCGAAAAGCTACTGCAGAAATAATCCGCGTAAGTTCCTAAGTTCTCGCCGGCCTCGGACTGTGCGAAATGGGACATCCCGGTTATGCGGGCGAATGTTCAAATTGGTTTGCGCATCTTCCTTCTGAGGACTTATGAGACAGAACTCGCGATTGGTGGCAGCCACCATATCCATCGCCTTCCTCACGCTTACACTGCCTCG
This sequence comes from Candidatus Methylomirabilota bacterium, assembly GCA_035490135.1. Lineage (GTDB taxonomy): Bacteria > Acidobacteriota > Terriglobia > Acidiferrales > UBA7541 > Acidiferrum. Next base: position 12,445 of record DATHGV010000472.1, on the reverse strand, counting down.
CTTTGTTCGAGCGCAAAACGACGCCGAAAAAATATACAAAATTCACTGCGTGCTGTGCCATGCGCCGGACGGGAGTGGCAGTTCTCCTACAGGTAAAGCGTTGAAGGCCGAGGATCTGCGATCAGAACTAATACAAAAGAAGACGGACGCGCAGCTTGCGGCGGCGATCACCAACGGCAAGGGCAAGATGCCCGCTTTCGGAAAAAAATTGAAACCCGATCAGATTGCGCAATTGGTGGCGTACATCCGTGCTTTGCCAAAAAAATAAATAAGAGATGCGAAAGGTCCTGAGGAATCGTCGCGATGCAGGTGTTCGTGGACATCCATGGGCGGAGGCGTCCTGATGTGCGCAGAAGATTCTGAAGGCGTGACTCAAATCTCCGCAACCGGCGAACCATCACCGCAAAACCGGCGTTCTTTTCTTGGTGCGCTGGTGGCGCTTGGCTCCGTATTCGTGGGCGCCCTGCTTTCGGTGCCTTTAATTCGCTTCGCGATTTTTCCGATCATACGCCGAACCACCGACCTCAAAAGCTCGCGGGTCGGATCCTTAAGGGAATTCAGTTCGTTGACCGAACCGGCCCTACGCACCATTCAGATTGAACAAATCGACGGCTGGCGTAAGACCGTATCCGAAAAGGTTGTGTACATCACCAAGGATCAGCGAAACCAACTTTCTGTTCTGACTTCCATATGTCCGCATCTCGGTTGCACAGTGCCGTGGAACAAAGAAAAGAAACAGTTCATTTGCCCGTGCCACGGCGGAACCTTTTCTGCGGATGGATCTCGCGTTGGCGGGCCATCACAACGAGGCATGGACACTCTTGAGACTTCCGTTCAGGACGGCCAACTGCTGGTGCGCTTCCAATATTTCCGGCAGCTAGTGTCCGATAAGGAAGTCGTCGGTTGAGCAAGGAACATTCCGGATGCCGGAGACGAAAATCGAACGCGGTAATGTTGCAGCGCCCAAAGCGGGTTTATGGGGTTGGCTTGATCGCCGCACGGGCCTGGACGCGGCTCTTCGTTCCGCGCTCTACGAACCGATCCCCGGCGGCGCCCGTTTCGCTTACGTTTTTGGGTCCGGTCTCTTATTCATTTTTATTTCTCAGGTGATCACCGGCATTTTTCTGGCGCTCTATTACGTTCCGTCCGCGGATCACGCGCACACCACCGTCTCGTACATCACCAAAGCGGTTACTGCTGGCTCCTTTCTGCGTAGCCTGCACGCTTACGGCGCCAGCGCCATGATCATCGTGCTGCTCCTGCACCTCTCGCAGACTTATATTTATGGGTCTTACAAAGGTCCACGCGAAATTCTCTGGGTTTCCGGCTGTGTGCTATTTGCGCTCGTTCTAGGAATGGCCTTCACCGGCTATCTGCTTCCTTGGGACCAGCGGGCATACTTTGCCACCGCGGTCGGAACGAACGCAGCCAGCGAAGTCCCCATCATCGGCGAAACGCTCAAGCGCATGATGCGTGGCGGCACCGAGATGGGGACTCTAACCATTTCGCGATTTTTCGTCGCCCACGTTTTCTTGATACCCGCATGCGTCTTTGCGTTGGTGGCAGCGCACATTCTTTGGTTTCGTAAGGCTGGAGCCGCCGGGCCGCCGGATGAAGATCCTTACGAACCCAAGAAAAAGACAGAACTTTTTTATCCCCGCCAGGTCCTCATGGATTTGTCCCTCACCGCGTTGCTCATCATCGGGCTCGGTTCGCTGTGCTTTTTTGCTCCACTGCAATTGGGCCCTCCGGCGAATCCCATTGACGCGCAATACGTCCCGCGCCCGGAGTGGTATTACCTGCCCATTTTTCAGTGGCTGAAATACTGGCACGGAGCAGCTTCCGTCGTCGGCATCCTGATAATCCCCATGGTTCTCGCAGTTGCCATCGTCGCGCTTCCGTTTTTCGATCGCAGCGTCGAACGCCGCCCATGGAAGCGCCCCATCGCTATGGGATCGTACGGCTTTGTTTTGTTCGCACTCGTGGGTCTCGGCCTGCGCAGCCAGTATCTCGATAGCCACGACCCCAGCATTGCTCAACAACTCGCCAAGCAAAAATCAGAAGAACAGGAATACATGCGCAAGCCATTTGAGCCCGAGCTATCCTCGGCTACCTTGGCTGCCGCAAACGCGGCTCTGGCGGATCCTCAAACCGCCAAAGGCAAAGCCATCTTCGAATCGCAATCCTGCAATGCTTGCCATGGAGATAGTGGGGTCGGTACGGCCGCGGCGCCCGCGCTGCTGGGCATCAGCGCAAAATTTTCAACGGAGCAACTGGCGGATTTATTCAAGCACCCAACCGTCAAGATGGCAGCCGGAGGCATGCCTCCGATCAATCTGCCCCCCGACGATATGAAATCATTGATCGCTTACGTGGAGAGTCTTAAGTAGACGACGCGTAGCGAGCGGCCGTCTGGCAAGAGAATTCGTCCACAAAGTTGTTCGCGAAATCCGCTGAATCGCGCAATTAGCTTCCCGGTTTGTCGACAAATTGGCGCGGCGTGCTAAAATTCCAAAGTTAACGTGGACCGGTAGCTCAATGGTAGAGCAGCTGACTCTTAATCAGCGGGTTGCAGGTTCGAGTCCTGCCCGGTTCACCACTGCTTTTAGCTAACTTCTTTCTCCATGATTACTTCCACAATTTTGGTTTTGTTCCGCTTCAGCCAATTTAGGCACATCTGGGAACAAAACCCCCGCCACTCGCTCGACCGCACGCCGTTGCGAGTCCGGGATTGCATGCATATAAGTATTTAGCGTTGTTTCTATGTCCGAGTGTCCCAGGATTGCCTGAGCCGTTTTTACAGATTCCCCGACCTCGCCTAACAACGTGGCGTTGCCGTGGCGGAACGAATGCCAGGAGACACGCGGCAAGTTCAACTTGTCGCATGCTGGTGCCAAAGCACGGTTATAGAGGTTCTTCGGGCTTAGGGGAGTGCCTTTTGTCGTGGAGTAAACCAGGTCTTGTGGCCCCGAGTTAATGCAGGATGCTCGGTGCGTTTTGAGAGCCTCGCATAATGTCTGGCTCATGGGAATCACGCGCCGGCTACTACGTGTTTTCGGGCTGCCGAATTTGCCATCGGAGTAAGTTTCCGACACCTCAATGGATCTGTGTACAAAATCCAGCCGGCTCCATCTTAGTGCAAGGATTTCCCCGATTCTTAGGCCGGTCAAGACGGCGGTAAGGACAATCACACGGCATGGTTCTGAAAGCTCGGCCAATAGTTGTTTGACGAGTGGCGGCTCCAGAATCGCGCGTTGCTTTGTGGACTCCCGCTCGCCAATCTTTATGCCATGAGCGGGGTTGCGTTCGAGAAAACCGTTATCGACCGCAGTTTGGAGCACCTTTGCAACGGTGACCCGGATACTGTGTAAGGTCGATCCCGCGTATCCCTTGCTTCTCATCGAAATGAGTAGTTGTTGGATCGTTGCCCGGTTCACATCACAAAGCCGATGTGCCCCGATGGCAGGTATGATGTAGCTATCCAGATTGAATTTGTAAATTCGACTGCTGCTCGGTTTTAGAGCAAGCAATGCACCCGCTTCCCAATGTTCGATTGAAAACTTCTCAAAGGTCATCATGGGTCGAGCTCGGTGCCGTCCTTGGTTGATTTCAGAGACTCGCCTCTGAAGAAGCGAGCGGGCCTCACGGCGTGAGAGTTCGCTTAACGCACCGAGGACGACGGTCGGCTGTGTGCGGTGCAGCGTTCCATCTTCTCGGATCACGTCTTCCCTCCATCGTGCGGCCCAAACTTTGATGCGCTTGCCACGAATGAACAGACTTCCATCTTGATAACGCGGTCGTGCCATACTTTCCTTTCGGTTGGCCCGTCCGCATTTCCTTGCGTCAATTCTGAGTGTAGTCCCGGTGTCAAGCGGCACGATGGCCTCCGCGTTGACTCTCCACCCAGGCGTGAATTTCTTCTTCGCGAAAGCGCCAGTATTTGCCCAGGCGAATCCCCGGCAGGCGCTCTATCGAACGCTTGCGCGTCCTCCCATAGACCCAAGAAACCGGAACATGCAATAGGTCGGCTACTTGTTGGATCGTTATGAGCTTTTCGTTGTCTCTCTCCGCAGTGGCCCCATTGCGCTTCCGCCGAAATGCGTTCGATTCCGAATGGCCTTCCGCTTCAGTTGAGGCTGGTTGCGGACGCTCACTCATACGTTCCACCAGGCGCGAGGCATGCCGTCTTGACGACGCTGTGTTCTCGCGAGTGTCGAGTTGTGTTGGTGCGTCCTTCATTTGTGTTACGCGGTCTCTTTGAGTCCGCCTCCTGTGAGCTCGTGAATTTTTCCATTGCTCGACTGTTGGCCCAGCCAGGCTTTGAATTCATCATCGCGTTTAAACAGGACTTTCAGCGCCTCCGTGATGACGTATGACGGAGTGGAATCGATGAACTTTGCATATTGATCGAGCTGCGTTTTCACGGACTCTTCGACACGCGCCTGAATTGTTACCGACTTTGGTTGTTTGGGTGGTGCCTTGATGATTGCCATGCTTTCTTGTTGTTCCTCCTTTACGGTTTTGTCTTATATCCTGTCTTACGACTTCTCCGATTCCTTCATCCTGCGCGGCCAAAACACGAGCTTCGTGTTCCAGCAGCAAGAGGCGGGAGTGACCCCCGAAGCCCGAAGGGATCGGGCCGCGATTTTGCGGCACGATGGGGTCGCTCCCGCCTCTGATCGTGTTTTGGCCGCGCTCCGTTTTCTTGCCGTCTCTGTCGCATCTGTCTTCTCTTTCTGTTTCTTATCTCCATGCCAGGGTGACGCCGGAGGTGAAATCTCCTGGGAAAGATGTCTCCTCGGAACTATTCACAGCTGCGTTTACTGGCTGATGCGGGTGCCGCTCGAACAACGCCGCCTGTCCGTTCACGGTTGCTGAAATGAAGGTCGCCTGCGAAGGCATCTGAAACTTCACCGATTCAGACCGCACCGTGTTCTCGGTAATCTCCCCGGTACGCCATCTCTGATATAGATTCTCTAAGCCTGGATTGCCAAATCTATCTTTTCCCTGATTCATGAACAGGACGTCGTGTTCGCTGAGTTTTCCATAGTTCTTCTCGTCCCACGTTCGCCGCGTGCGGAAATAGTCGAACAATCCACGGGGGGCTGTCGGATTCCAAAGCCTCTGGAACGTCCCATGGAACAACTTCTTGGCGCGCTCGAAATTAGTGTCGCGGGTTGCCACGTAGTAGAAACGGAGCTGCGAAAGCTTCGTGAAAAGTGTCAAGTGCGCGTCCAAATGCGTCCTGAAACTGTCCATGCTCTCAAACCCTGGATCGATGAAACTGAACGTCATGACAGGGGGGAAAGAAACGCCAGGAATGTAGAACATTGGGAATTTGTCGACGAAGTACCGGTCTGTGAAGTCGCCCTTGATAGCCCCGGAGTAGCGTTTGTGGGGTAGGAGTTTCTTGTCGATTCCCAGTTGGTCGCAGAAGAAAGAGAGCTTCTGCTCCTCGGATTCTAGATAAGTAAAGCCTTGATTTCGAAGAATGAAGTCGAGAGCAACGAGCCGGGTGCGGATGTATTCGGTCGAGTGCGCGCGCCGAAAACGAACATTCTCCCTGCCAATCGCTTCACAGAGATTCCGCGAGAAGAGATGAAACACCCGGCCATGCCGAAGGTATTCCTTTGAGCTGGCGTGTTTCTTTTCCACGACCTTCTTGGCAAAGACGACGCTGCGTTTGCCGGGTTTCGTCTTGATGAACTGAAGAAACTGCTGGCAGGTGAAATACCCGGAATGCGTAGCCACAAGGTAGAGGAAACGGGACTCCTCTTCCGTATAGCCGAAATAGCGGAGCGCTTCCGTGTGGATGGGGAGGATTTTCATAGGGCAAAGATCCTCGCGCTGATTTCTTGGGTGTCGAGAACGCGGCGCAATTTGGCGTGGTCTTGCTGCCGGGCGAACATGTGAAATCCGGCCTTGGCCTTTTCGCCGAGGCCCTGGGGCCGATAGTCGCGTGTAGCGATTTCGAGGTCGAGACGGCGAACATCGCGGCAATCGTCTTCATACTCGATGCGCATATCTGGGATGGGGATTTTGCCATCCACCACTTTGAGATCGAACTGATTCGCTATGAAGATTCTTTCGTATCGAGCGTCTTTGTCGGGCCGCATCCGGGAAAGGGCTTGGTAGAGGTCCTTCTTAAGCTCGAAGTCGAGGACGACCCGACGAACCTTGCCACCCGAGCGCTCGATTTCTCTGGCGACTTTGTGGTAGAGCCGGTAGAGATCGGCGTCGTGTCGGACCTCCTTCGGCTTCACAAGGCCATAGTAGGTAGCCTGCCGACTGGAGACAAGCTGCGGACGCTCAACGAGTCGATGGCCGTCCTTTGTTAGAGTTAAAACCTTCGTCGAATACGATGCATGGCCTTCGATGGTGCGCTGTTCGATGAGGCCCTGCCGAGTGAGGCTGCGAATGTCGCTTTCCATCTGCGTATCGTTGCCTTGGTATCCAAAGCGGGCGAGATCATCTTCCGGCACGACGCGGAACTTGCCCAAGTCTGTGAGTGTACGAACCTCAGATTCGCGCAGCGAGTATTCCCGGTCTCGATCGCGATAGGTCGTAACCGGGCGGTCGAAAGCGCCACGAGACCGAGAGGAATTCGATCCCTTTCCCCGTCCGGTTTCGCTCTGCTCTCTGTCTGCGAGAGAATCCTGACCGGCCCTCTCCACCAAGTCGGGGCCAGATTCCCGGTCCCATCGGGATGGGAATGCGAAGTCGGAAATGCCATAGGGACGGTCCATGATGAGACTCCTTTCGGTTCACCTTGGCTCGCTGAAAATAGAGATCGATGCTCATCGATAAAGTCGTGGCCCACACCATTAAGAGGCCTCGAAAACCGAAAAAAGTTCGATCGCAATATTTGTCGCCCGACCTACAAGAAATTGTAGCGAGTTCCTTGTCCTAGAAAGTCCGCCTTCGTCCTCTACTTACTAGGGAACATCCAAACGGGAAAAAGTAAGAAAAAAACTCTAATCCCTCGGATGGGGCCCGGGCTGGAAGAGAACCTCCTATCAAAGGCCTCTACTTATGTAAGGAACATCCAGACGGGAAAAAGTAAGAAACTATTTTTTATCCGCCGGAAAGTTCCCAGGCCGGTGGAGAAATCCCAACCGCAGCCCCATACTTATTTAAGGAACATTGAGAAGGCAAAAAAGGAGAAAAAATCTTGGTACCAGTACGTTTTTCTCGGAGTCGCCTAGGAGAACGAGGCCACAGAGGAAGTGCGAAGGATAAGAGCTTCTAGCCCAAACCATCCGATCAATCAACGGAAACCCTCTCAGTGAAACCGGTACGAAAAGCCGACTTTTTCATTTCCGAGATTGCGTCAATCGGGCAGGGGATTGTTTCAAGATGGCGAGGTCAGGCAATTTCACTTGGCCGGTAAGGGTTGAGTATCGTCAACCCAGTATTGAGTGCGGGATTTTACAGCGATCCGAGATGAGTTTCTGGCGACGACCTGAAGCGCGTGCAAGCCCGGGGCGGGGTTGGTGGGCCGAAAGCTGAGGACGTAGTAGTTGGGGACGTCATTGGAGACGGCGAAGAGGCCCGCTCTTAGATCTTTGGCGTCGTGAAAGCGGCGAAATTCGCCTCCGGTGAGTTCAGTGACCGATTCGGCGGTGTTTTTTCGCAGTGAGCTGCGTGCAGCTAGGAAGGTCATGGAGACCAGGCGAAGGGGAGGAGCGAGCTGGCTGATACAGTCGAGCATCTGCTTGCTGTAGTGACCTTCGTACTCGGCGTCGGCGCCCTTCTTGCTGAAACAGCCGTGCGCGGGACCAGGATCCTTGCTGCTGATCTTTGAGACCTCGTGCGAAACCGCTGAGCGCGTGCTGGAAAAAGCCAGGCTATAAATCGTTGTGTTCGTGTCGCTGACGAGCCGCAGCGCATCGTTAAGACTGGATTTGCTCCCCTGATCAACGGTCTCGCTGAGCAACAGGATGGCACGGCGGTATTTTGGGGGCTGTGCCCGCAATTGTTCGACGGCAAATTCAATGGCATCCAAGATCGCCGCGCCGTTGTCGCCTTCGGACAGAGTCGCGAGGCCGCGCGAGGTGGTTTCGGTGTCGGGCGTAAACGGAACGACTAGGTGCGGCGCGCTGTCAAAGCTTATTAGAGCAGCCTGGTGGTCGACGTTGCCGACGAGGGCGTCGAGCATGGCGTCCAGTCCCTGATAGTCAGCGAGGTGCTGCGCGCCGGCGCCACCCGTTTCGGTCACGATGGCCAGCGCCAATGGCTGGGAGTCCGTGTCGTCTTCGATTGAGACTTCCTGGGGAAGCCCGTTATCTGTGAGATAGAAATCATCAGCGTGCAGGCCGAAGACGACGTTTCCTTCTGCATTGGTGGCGAGAACTGGAACCATAACCAGGGTCGAGCGGACAGAGACAGTCGGCGGATGCATTTGGCCTTGTTGCGCGACACACGGAGTGGCGGCGCAAAGCAGGAGGATTGCGCTGCGTACGATTCGCTGAAAGGCGGACTTCCTTTGGTGCGCGATTCGATGAGCCCTCGAAGGCGAAGGCATGCGGATCCTTTGGCTTCCGTCAATCAGACTGGCGGAGGAGAGAGAAGGTTGCTTGGAGAAAAGGGGATTCGTCTCAGTTCTACTTGTCCGGTTTCGGCGTTTGAACGTAGTCGCTGGCGCGACGGACGCTTCGCGTGCTATGCTCTTCACGTCATGCCGCAAGGTAGAGCTTTTAACTGCGATTTCCGGTTTTCTCTGGTTTTCCTAAGCCAAGCAAAATCAATAGGCTGCAAACGAAAAAAGATTCAATTCCCATAGCCGTTAGATCGGTGCAGCCACTAGCCCGCATCCGCTGCAACCGCCAGCGCCCACCTTCAAACGGCTCTATCGAACGCGCGCAGAGCACCTCGCTCGGTCTTCACGCTCTTGCGAAAACGCGCCTCCGATAGAGCACTAACGTTTATCAGCCATGTGGATTGCTTGCGAGTTGGCCGTCAACGGGAAGCGATCGCGATCACTTCCCCCAAGCCAACTTCACAGGACTAATCTGCCGTAAAATCCGCATACCTTCCGCTTGGACGGCTGTACGCCCGAAATCGGTGGGGGTGATGCTTCTCCACCATAAGCCCCTAAACCTACTCGTATCGCAATGCGACCATCGGGTCCACTTTCGTGGCGCGGTGCGCTGGAATATAGCACGCTAGCAGCGCCACGGCGATCAGCGTAAATGAAGTGGCTGCGAAGCTAAGGGGATCAGTTGCGCTTGTGGAGTAGAGCAGCGACTGCATGATGCGCGTTGCCGACAACGCTCCAACCAATCCCAACAGCAAACCAAACGCCAGCACCTGCAGAACATCTCGGAGCACCAAGCCCAACACGTTGCTCCGCTGGGCGCCAAGGGCGATACGCACACCGATCTCGCGCGTGCGTTGGCTCACAGAGTAGGAAATAAGTCCGTAAATGCCAATCGCCGACAGAAGCAGGGCTAGTGCGGCGAATCCGGTAACCAGCCAGGTGCGAAAGCGCTGCTGCACTAAGGATTCATCGAGCAGTTCATCCATCGTCCGTATCTGCGCCAGCGGTATTGTACTGTCCATGCCTGCAAGTTGGGTGCGGATTGCGGGCACAATTCCTGGCGCACTTCCACTGCTGCGGACCACTAAATACATCTCGCGTGCCCACATCGCCCAGCCATTTTCATTGTAGGGAACGTAGAGAGTCGGGCCGGATCCGGAATCCAGTCCAGAATATTTCACGTCTCCGACTACACCTACGATGGTCTCCCACGGAGAGTTTGGATCAGGGTCGCCCGTCTGAATTCGGAACCCAATCGGGTCTTTGCTGCCGAAATACTGTTTCGCCATGGTCTCGTTGATGATCACGATCATGGGATCCTTGATGCTTTCCACCTTGTCTGACGGAGAGAAAAAGCGCCCTTTCACTAGTGGAATCCCGAGTGAACGAAAGTAGCCCGGGCTCACGGTCATCTCTTCCGCAAGCTGTAATGGGTGGTTGCGATCGTAGGCCTGCCCTTCCACTGTAAAGGGATTGGTGATCGCTAGCAGATTGGGAGGCAGGCTCATGGTGATGCCCGCTGCTTTCACGCCGGGCAGGGTCTGCACTTTTTCCAGGAACTGTTGCCAGAATTGCGTGATCTGTGGCGGATCGGCATATTTATTGGGGAGAGAGATTGCCGCAGTGATCACGTAATCGGTCTGAATCCCGGGATTCACATCGCTCAGGCGGACAAAGCTTCGTACGAGCAGGCCCGAGCCGATCATTACAATCAAGGCGAGCGCGACTTCAAAAACCAACAGAGCGCGATGCGTCCGATAAGCAGAAGCCGACGACGACGAGCGGTTCGCATCTTTCAAAGGTTCAATGAGCGATGGACGCGAAGTTTCAAGCGCAGGCGCCAGTCCAAACAGTATGCCGCTGCCGACGCAGACCACAAACGTAAACAGCAGCACTCCAGAGTTGATGCCGACTTCCTCTAACCGTGGCATCTGTCCCGGGCCAAATGCCAGAAAGGCTCGAACGGCTATGTAGGCAAGAAACAATCCAATGACGCCTCCCAGCAGTGAAAGCACGGCGCTCTCGGTCAGGAGCTGGCGCACAACCCGTTTGCGGCTGGCGCCCAATGCCATGCGCACGGCCACCTCGCGCTGCCGCACCGTAGCGCGCGCCAGCAGCAGGTTGGCTACATTGACGACAACGATCAAAAGCACCAGCGCGATCGCGCCCAGTAATACCAGCAAAGCTGTGGAGATGTCGCTGACCATCCACTCCTTCATAGGCATCATCACGCCGACCAGATCCGGAGAACTCGGGTATTGCGCCGTGACTTGGGCGGCGATGTCGTTCAATTCTGCTACAGCCTTGCGAATACTGACACCGGGCTTGAGTCTCCCGAGGCCAACCAAACCGTAGGGAGGCCGCGAGGCTGGCGGATTCAACGTGCGAATGGCCCAGACATCGACCGGGCTGCGCGATGGGAAGCGGAAACCGGCTGGCATTACGCCGACGATCGTATGCAACTTGCCGTCGAGCGTAAGGGCGCGGTTCAGCACCTCGGGATCGGAACCCAGATGGTCTCGCCAGAATTGCTCGCTGATTACGACAACTCCGGGCGTGCCCGAGCGGTCTTCCCCGGGCTGAAATCCACGTCCTTTGAGCGGCGCAACGCCAAAGATCGAAAAGAAATTCGCGCTCACGCGGACGCCGGGAATCCGTTCCGGCGCCCCCATTCCGCTCAGTGCAAAGCTTTTGCCCGCCTGATCGAGAACCGCGACCTGTTCGAAACTCTGCTGGCGGTCACGCCACGCCAGAAAGTCCGCAGCACCCATAAGGTCCATTCCCGAAGCGCCGCGCTGCTGTGTCCCCCCGACAATGAGCCGCTGGGATTCAGGATAGGGCAAAGGACGAAGTAAAATCGCGTCGACCAGGCTGAAGATGGCCGTGTTGGCGCCAATCCCGATGGCAATGGTCGTCACGGCGACGGCTGTGAAGAGTGGCGCCTTACGCAGCATGCGCAGGCCATAGCGAATGTCCTGCATAAAAACTTCAAGTGCAAACTCCCACCCTACCGCTCGTACTTCGTACTTCACCGTTTCCATTCCGCCCAGTTCCAGCCTCGCAGACCGCAATGCCTCTTCCGGTGTCGCACCCGCTTGTACCTTTGCAGCAGCAGCGTTGTGCAGGTAGGCGTTCAGTTCCTCGCTGAGTTCGCTCTCGGTCTTGTCTCTTCTAACCAGTTCTTTCAGTCCGGCCGTGAGATGGCGAAAGACGTTCATGATGCCCCCCCGCGCGAATTCCGGACTAAGCTTCAAGAATGCGTGCGATTGCGACGGATTGCGTTTTCCAGTCGCGTGTCTCCGACTTAAGTTGCTTTCTTCCACTCGCAGTCAAAACGTAGTATTTGGCGCGGCGGTTGTTTTCTGTGGCCCGCCACTCGCTGTCCAGCCACCCGGCGCGCTCCAGTCGTTTAAACGCGGGAAAAAGAGACCCCGGATTGACCTGAAACACTCCCTTGCTGATCTGCTCAATGCGTACCCCGATACCATGCGCATGCATCGGCTCAAGCGCAAGCGTCTTGAGGATCAACATGTCGAGCGTGCCCTGAACTAGCGACGTATTTTTGTCAGTCATGCAAAGTCTCCCCTAGAGGATCTAGTCAAAGGCAATAACGCTACGATCCTACTTATTACCCTAGATTGTCAAGTGGAGAGCCATAGAACGGAACGTGAGGGTATTAGATAAAATGAGCGCTTAAATTTCGATCTACCCTATCTGAAGAACGCGCTTCGAGTAATGGCAGGAGCTGGCCGGCCGGATTGTGGTCCGATGACGGGCAAGCTGGAGCTATCGGTTTGTCAGTCCGATTAGTAACGATAAGCGACCCTTGTGATCATTAATGCGCCCACTCTGGATGTTGCCTACCTAGAAATAATTCTTGGACTTGGGCGTCAAGTCCTGGTTTGT
>DATHGV010000471.1:0-15875 GCA_035490135.1 Candidatus Methylomirabilota bacterium | reverse complement strand
CCATGCCGTATCCCGGCGATCCTTCTACAATTGGCCGCGAATATCTTGTCGAAGTCGTTCGCAAAGACACCCTGCAGAACGGCATGATCGGGATCGGGTTCAAAACGCTGATGGAAATGACCGAACAGCCCAGCTACTCCTTCGACGCACCTACCCAACAGAACTAAATCATTTCGAAAAAAGAACAGGGCATCCCGTCATGAGGGACGCCCTATTCTTCTGCTCGCTCACTAAATTTGTGGCCCGCGTATTTACACCGTGACCGGTTTCCCCATGCTGATCTTGCCCTTGCCAAACATGTTCAGCGTGCGATGTCGCAATCTTCCGAGTTGCCGGTTGATAGGGTGCGTGCGGCCCAGAAAGCTCAATACTGGACTCCGGCGCGGCACCAGTTTATTCATCGCGATGTTCAGACGCACATCGCGACGCGCGAATTTTAATCCGGCCTGTAACGCTTCCACCGCCTCACCGCGGCGGCCCGCGGTCTTATACACGTCCGCAAGATTCAGATACAGTTGCGCCTGGTTGCGCTTCATTTTCACCGCGGAATCGCACAATCTTTCCGCTTCTCCCCATTTTCTTTCGGAGCGCGCCAGGACCACCCCAAGGTAAGACATGTAATATGGATTGTTCCGGTCCAGGTCCACCGCGCGGCGCATATGCGGGAGAGCCCTTTCCGCATGATTGTCGCGCAACAGATTCAGACCGGTCTTAAATTCCCGAAAGGCTTCCGTTTCCGTCATAGAGTCCCCTCGTTTAGCGAGTTTCATTGCGAAATTCTGGGAATTTTCTGCGTGTATACCGCCCTAAACCCACCCCCACAGTAGGCTTTCCACTTATTGCGACACGCAAAAGTTGAACGGTCTTAACGTGACTAAACAGCCGGGTGAGAAAGAAAAGACCGAGCAGCGTTACGGTAAGGATTCCCATGCGAGTGGAGAGATTACTCGCCCAATGTTTTGGAAGCTACTGGCCCAACGGCCAGTCTTGGGACAGCCGGACTCATTGACTAAGGGTTTGGTCGTTGAATTTTCTGCGACTACGCTTTACGTGACTGCCGCAGGCTCTTTTCCAGGTATCAAGCGCTTACTTGCACCCGGCTGGCGGCGCGAACATTCATGCGCGCCGCATAAATTGGAAAACGTCCCGCGAGCTCCGCCACTTGTTTACGCACACGTTGTTCCACGGTGCTGTCACCGATGCGCTCGAGGACATCAGCGACCCAATCTCCCACCTCTTGCATCTGCGGTTCTCGCAAGCCTCGCGTGGTTACCGACGGGCTGCCCAGGCGTATTCCTCCACCTTTCATCGGTGGTAAGGGATCAAACGGAATGGAGTTTTTATTGACGGTAATTCCGGCGCGATCCAACGCTTTTTCCGCATCCGTTCCGGTAATCCCCCGGGAATGCACTTCTACCAGAAATAAATGATTGTCCGTGCCTCCGGTAACAATCCGAAAGCCGCGCTTGGCGATCGCCGCCGCCATAGCCTTGGCGTTTACCGCCACCTGCTTCTGGTATTCCTTAAACGAGGGCTCCATCGCTTCCTTCAAGCACACCGCTTTGGCCGAAATGATGTGCACCAACGGCCCGCCCTGCGTCCCGGGAAACGTCAATTTATCCAATTCCTTCGCGAATGCCGTCTTGCACAGCACTAATCCTCCGCGCGGTCCTCGCAACGTCTTGTGCGTCGTAGTGGAAACAAAATCCGCGTGCGGCACCGGGCTCGGATGGATTCCCGCTGCCACCAGACCCGCGATGTGCGCCATATCCACAAAAAATAACGCCCCGGCAGCCTTGGCAATTTTGCCGATGCGCTCGAAATCAATGATTCGCGAATACGCGCTCGCGCCCGCCACAATCATTTTTGGTCGGTGCTCCTGCGCCAATTTTTCCAATTCTTCGTAATCGATGCGCTCGTCTTCCTTCTTAACCCCGTAAGGCACGAACTTGTACATGCGCCCGGAAAAATTCAGCGGGTGCCCGTGCGTTAAATGCCCCCCGTGTGCCAGGTTCATTCCCAACACGGTGTCGCCCGGTTGCAGTGCGGACATATACACCGCGACGTTGGCCGAAGTTCCCGAATGCGCCTGCACATTGGCATGCTCCGCCCCGAATAATTCTTTCGCGCGATCGATGGCCAATTGTTCCACTTTGTCCGCATACTCGCAGCCGCCGTAATAGCGTTTACCCGGATACCCCTCGGCGTATTTGTTGGTGAAAATGGAACCCATGGCCTCCAGTACCGCTTCGGAGACCAGATTTTCAGAGGGGATCAGCTCCAGGCCGGTGGCCTGCCTGCGCGCTTCGTCGCGCAACAGCTCGGCAATTTGCGGATCGACGATATCGAGCGATCGATTCATGCGCTCATTTTCATTGGTGGTAACACTCATCATCACTCCTGCACGCGGAAGGATAGCAGCCAAAATTCTATCGGACCGCGCCGCACCGCGCAAACCAGGTCTAACTTTGTCCGCGCTCCTGTTTTTCGCCTACAGCAGCGTTCCGTGCAAGATCAGCAGCGCCACGGAAAAATAAATACACAAACCCGTCACATCTACCAGCGTGGCTACAAACGGAGCCGAACTAGCCGCCGGATCGAATCCCAATCCACGCAAAATAAAGGGCAACATGCTTCCCGCTAGAGTCCCGAACATCACTACTCCAATCAAGCTGGCCCAAACCGTAAACGCCAGCAGCAGGTAATGGACGCCGTAATTTGTAAGATGCAGGTGCTGCCACAATACAATGCGAAAAAATCCAATTACGCCCAGCATGAACCCCAGCGCCAGCCCTGAAATCAATTCCCTGCGGAACACCCTGAACCAGTCGCGCAAATTCAATTCCCGCAACGCCAGCGCGCGGATAATCAGCGACGCCGCTTGCGAGCCGGAGTTCCCGCCGCTGCTGATAACCAGCGGCACAAACAACGCCAGCACCACCGCTTTGGCAATTTCTCCCTCGAAAAATGACATCGCCGTGGCCGTCAGCATTTCTCCCAAGAACAGCGCTGACAGCCAGCCGCCGCGCTTGCGAATCATTTCCCACAAGCCCACTTGCGTGTACGGCGCATCCAGCGCTTCAGAACCGCCGAGCTTTTGAATGTCCTCGGTGGCTTCCGACTGAGCCACGTCCAGCATGTCGTCGACGGTCACAATCCCCAGCATGTTTCCCTGCGCATCGGTTACCGGCAGCGCCACGCGGTCATATTTCTCGAACAGCGCTAGCGCGGTCTCGCGGTCATCCATGGCGTGCAAGGAAACTAGCGCGGGATCGGCAATTTCAGTAACCTTAGTCTGCGGGCCGGCCAACACTAACGAGCCCAACCGTAAGTCTTCGAGTAATTTCCCGTTCGCATCCAGAATATAAACGACGTTCAGCGTTTCACTTTTATCCCCGACCTTGCGGATATGCTCGAGCGCCTGGCCGGCAGTCATCCCCGGAGAGATCGTCACGTAATGCGGGGTCATATAACGGCCCACGCTCTCCGGCGGATAACCGAGCAACTCGCGCGATTCCCTCAACTCCTCAGGTGAAAGCTCTTCAAGAAGTTTCCGCGTAACTTCCGCGGGCATCTCTCCAAAAAATCGCGTGCGGTCGTCGGGGCGCATCGCGTTGAGCATGCGTTTCACTTCGTCCGCCGTCAGCGAATGAATCAATTCCCCTTGCTCGCTCGGCGCCAGATACCCGAAAACTTCCGCTGCCCTCTCGCGTGCCACCAAGCGAAACACAATGGCGCGTTCTTTGGGCGGCAACGCCGTTAACATTTCTGCTATATCGGAAACGTGTGTGCGTTCTAGCTTGGTGCGCAATTCTTCCCAGCGCTGTTGCGCGACCAGATCCGTCCATTCTGAAGGTGAAACGATTGCAGGCATTGGCACTCGCATTCTTCCGGCGAACTTAAATCAGCCCGGCTATTATGGGGCCTTCTCGATGTGCCAGAACCACATTTCCGCTGGGATGACTTATTCTCACTGTTTGTGCGATTCTTCTTCTTCCCCATAGAGGTATCCAGGACAAGATGGCGCAGAAAAAGTTTAGAGATCTGACCGAAAAGGAAATTCTGGCCCTGGCCATCGCTTCCGAAGAAGAAGACGGCCGCATTTATGGCGAGTTCGCCGAGGGTTTGCGTGATTCTTATCCCGCAACCTCGCAGATGTTTGAAGAAATGCGCGAAGAAGAAGTGGTCCACCGCGACCGCCTGATGGCTATGTTTCGCGAGCGCTTCGGCGACCGCATCCCCTTGATTCGTCGCGAAAACGTCAAGGGCTTTTTGCAGCGCAAGCCCACTTGGCTGACTCGTCCACTCGGCGTGAACGTAGCCAGACGCCAGGCCCGCGTCATGGAAATGGAAGCGGCGCGGTTTTATGACAAAGCTGTAGCCCGCATTACCGATGTTTCCATTCGCGAGCTTTTGAACAAGCTTGCTGATGAAGAAAGAAAACACTCGGCCGTCGCGGGTGACCTCGAAGAAAAACATCTAACCAAAGACGCCCGCGCGGAAGAAGACGAATCGCATCGCAAGCTGTTCTTGTTGCAGTTCGTGCAGCCCGGGCTCGCCGGACTAATCGACGGCTCGGTATCCACACTGGCGCCTTTATTCGCCACCGCTTTTGTCACGCACAAAAGTGCCGACGCTTTTCTCGTAGGCTTGGCGGCCAGCATCGGCGCGGGCATATCCATGGGCTTCGCGGAGTGGGGCTCGGACGATGGCTCGCTCACTGGCCGCGGCTCGCCGTGGATTCGCGGAGCTACCATCGGGATGATGACCACCGCCGGAGGTCTCGGGCATACGCTTCCATTCTTAATTTCCAACTTCCACGTCGCGATGGTGATCGCCGTCATCGTGGTGGCCATCGAACTTACAGCCATCGCATACATTCGCCATCGCTATATGGATACACCATTTCTTCAGGCGGCATTCCAAGCCATCGTGGGGGGCACCCTGGTCTTTCTAACGGGCTATTTGATTGGCAGTTCGTAACGCGGAGTAACCTCCGCCGCTTACAATCCCAGATCACTTCTTGATCGCGTTGAAAAACTGGCTATAGCGCGGGAAGAAGTATCTCGGTAATTAATTTATCCTCTGGTGTGGTTCTCGGGTCATTGGCGTAATTCTCGATGCAGTAGTCGTCCCGCAGCTGGATTTTCTTCTCTGCGACAACCTCAAACACGCGACCCGATGCCTGCGGTAGGTTCGAGTATGGCCCCGTCAACACGAATTTCATGTATTTCCCGCCTTTAAATTTTTCATAAGCCAGGCCCTCGGGCAGTTGTTGTGGCGCGGCAGCGAGCGAAACTCCGGCACGATAAATCTTCGGACCCACTTTGTAGAGGCTCGTATAGCCGGTGATCTTGTTGTGTTCAGAAATCACCGGAACAGATTTGTGCAGCATTCCCCAAGCCGCTGGAGCCGTATTTTGGAACGGGCCAATCTTTTCAAGGAAAACATAATGAGTTTCCGGCCAAGTCACTATTACTGGAGTCTCGGTAAGATTCATAAATTTTCATTTCCTTTCGCTGGTTGAATGTCGCCTCATTTTGGAAGAGTTATCAACGAAAAGCAAAATATTACTCCGCGATGGTTCAGTCGGACGCGCCGGCGTACCCTGCAAAACGCGCAGACGGCTGTCCGTAAACTGTGCTTTGGGACAGATGGCAGCGACGTCGCCAGCAGCTAGGATTTTGCTCGTCGCCTCTTCCTTAAAACGTACTAATGTTCGGAGAACCGATGCGCACACGAATGATTTTGCCGGCCACTTTGCTGCTGGGAGCTATGCCGTTTGCCGCGGAGGCACACGAATCCACCACCGTCACGGCAGTGGTGGACAAGATCGTGACCCAGGAGCAGGCCGAGGTGCAGATGCTGCGCCGGTACTCGCCGCTGGTGGAAACCTATATCCAGACAGTTAAGCCGGATAAGGACCTGGGCGCTGTCCCCGACGGAGACAGATATTTTCTGGGCCGCGCGGAGCTGGATAAGGGTGTGGAACTCGAGCCGCTCATCAATGACAGCGGAAAACACAAATTGCTGCTCAGTGTCGGCCGCTTTTTCTCCAGCGATTTTTTGCCGCGCGGATTTCTGCAAATGATTTATCCGGACGCCGAGGGCTTCGACCGCCAGCACTACAAATTCACCTATGCGGGCCAGGAATTCCTGGGCGAAGTACGCTGCGTGATTTTTGACGTTGATCCGCTACCCGGCGCCGGCAAAGGCCGTTTTGCGGGACGTATCTGGGTGGAAGATCAGGACTACCACATCGTTCGCTTCAACGGCGCATTTACGGGCTCTTCAGCCAGCAGCTTTTATTTTAACTTTGACAGCTGGCGCTCCAACTCCGCCAAAAACGAATGGCTGCCGTCCTTTGTTTATAGCGAAGAAGGCAACGTGCAGTACGGCAAGCGAAAACATTCCGCCTTCCAGGCCTTCAAAGCCCAGACGCGTCTCTGGGGCTATGCGCTGAATCAGCAGCACGCGGAACAAACCCTCACCAGCGTGCAGATCGAAGGGCCACAAATTTCGGATCAAGCGGAAATTGGCAAAGGCTATTCCCCGCTGCATGCCAGACGCGCGTGGGAACACCTCGCCGAAGAAAACGTCGCGGCCAAGATGCAGCGCATGGGCCTCATGGCTCCTTACGGTGACGTGGACAAGCTGCTCGAAACGGTGGTGAACAATTTGGAAGTAACCAACGATCTGGATATCCAGCCGGAAGTTCACTGCCGCGTGCTGATGACCTCCACGCTGGAGTCCTTCACCATGGGCCACACCATCGTGTTGAGCCGTGGACTGATTGACGTATTACCCGACGAAGCCAGCCTGGCGGCGATTCTTGCCCACGAACTCGGCCACGTGACGCTCGGCCACCGCATGGACACGCAATTTGCGTTTTTCAGCCACATGCGTTTTGACGAGAAAGAAACCTTCCATCACTTTGGTTTTGCGCGCAACGCCGAGGAAGAAGAGGCCGCCAACAAAAAAGGCGCTGAGCTGCTGAAGAAATCTCCATACCGGGATCAGTCCGGATCCGCGCAGGCATTTTTCCAAGCCTTGCAAGAACGCGCCAAGGAAATACCCAATCTGATCAGCCCGCACCTGGGTGACAGCATCCCCAACACTTCGGCAATCGCCACGGGTGAAAATTCGCAGCAGCCGGGCACGAAACCTGCCGCCAATACTCTGGCGGCACTACCGCTCGGCGGACGCATCATCATTCAGCCGTGGGACGACCGCCTGGTGTTGCGCAAGGTGGAACCCGAAGGCTCCGTCGCAGACTACGAAAAGATGCCATTCGAGGTAGCACCGTTTCTGGTTTATCTAACCAGGCCGAGCGCGAATTCGCACGCAAATGAATCAGGTGTGGTGGCGGTAAAGTCAGAGATAAACCTGGATCAGCCGTTACCGTTGTCAAAGCCGTAAGGCAGGTCTATTAGTCGCTTTGCGCTGGCGCTGGAGTGGCGGACGCGCCGTGCCTTCGCAGGCTTTGAATCCAGGATTGCAGCCGGTCCATATAGATGTACACCACCGGCGTGGTGAACAGCGTGAGCATCTGGCTGAGAATTAATCCACCGACGATGGTGATACCCAGCGGCCGCCGCAACTCCGAGCCTACGCCGCTACCCAATGCCAACGGCAGCGCACCAAGCAGGGCCGCCATGGTGGTCATCAAAATGGGACGGAAGCGCAGCAGGCACGCTTCGTAGATGGCTTCCACCGGCGATTTGTGCCCTTCTCTTTCCACTTGCACCGCGAAGTCGATCATTAAAATGGCGTTTTTCTTCACGATGCCGATCAACAAAATAATCCCAATCAACGCAATGATATTCAGGTCCGATTTCATGAACCGAATCGCCAGCAACGCACCGATGCCCGCTGAAGGAATCGTGGACAGAATCGTAATGGGATGAATGTAACTTTCGTAAAGAATGCCCAGCACGATATACACGGCGGCCAAAGCAGTCAGTATCAATATTCCTTCCGTGGCCAGTGAATCTTGAAACGCTTGCGCATTGCCTTGAAACATGGCGTGCACGGTGGAAGGAACTTGCAGCTCACGTTGCGCCGCTTCGATATGCTCCACCGCGGGCCCCAGTGAAGCTCCCGGCGCAAGATTGAACGATAGCGTGATCGCGGGAAAAACGCCCTGGTGATTGACGGACAGCGCAGTATTACTCGGCTCGTAACGCGCAAAGGCGCTAAGCGGAATCAATTTCCCGCTCTTCGAAGGCACATAAATTGTACTCAGCGCTTGCGGCCCTTCCTGCGCTTCCGGCGCGACTTCCATCACCACGTGATACTGATTCATCCCTTTATAAATATTCGAAACCTGGCGCTGTCCGAAGGCGTCCGCCAGAGTGTTGTCAACATCCAGAATATTCACGCCCATGCGCGAAGCGGTGTCGCGATCGATGAACAAAGAGGTTTGCAGCCCCTTCATTTGTTGATCGCTATTCACGTCGCGCAATTCTGGAATCGCGCGCATGCGCTCCATAATTATCGGCGCCCAATGATTCAGATCATCAAGATTGTCCGCCTGCAATGTGTACTGGTATTGCGCGCCGCCAAACCGTCCGCCGATGCCGAGATCCTGGACCGCCTGTAAGTACAGCGAGGCTCCCGGTATCGCTGCGGTCTTTTCGCGAATGCGCCCAATCACCTCGTCGGCGCTGAGCTTGCGCTCTTTCAAAGGCTTCAGCGAGGCGAACATGCGCGCCGTCCCACCGCCGTTGCCACCGCCGGCAAAGGACGCCACCGTGTCGACCGCCGGGTCTTGCAAAACAATGTCGGTAAACGCGCGCATCTTTTCAGCCATGGCCGGGAAAGACAGGTCCTGATCGCCCTGGATCAGGCCGCTGATGCGACCGGTGTCCTGTTGCGGAAAAAATCCCTTGGGAGTCTTCGCGAATAAATAAAGGTTGAGGCACACCGTGCCGATGGTGAGCAGCAGGATCAAGAACTGATGTCGCAGCACCCACTTCAGCGAATAATCGTATGTGCGCAACAGCCGATTGAAGGACCGCTCTGAAAAACGGTACAGCCGGTTGTGGCGCCCGGTGTCATGCTGCAAAAACCGCGCGCACATCATCGGCGTGGTGGTAAGCGAAATGAACAGCGACACTACGATGGCCACACTGAGCACCACGGCGAATTCACGGAATAGCCGCCCCACAATGCCGCCCATCATCAAGATAGGAATAAATACCGCGACCAGCGACGCGCTCATGGAAATGACCGTGAAGCCTATTTCGCGGGCGCCCTTCATCGCCGCCGCATAGGGAGCCATTCCTGATTCAATGTGCCGCGCGATATTTTCAATCACCACGATGGCGTCATCGACCACGAATCCAGTGCAAATGGTCAGCGCCATTAAGGACAAATTGTCGAGGCTGTAGTGGCACAGATACATGACGCCGAAGGTGCCGACCAAAGAAAGTGGCACGGCCACGCTGGGAATTACCGTGGCCCACACATTCCTCAGGAACGCGAAGACCACAAAAATCACCAGCAGGATGGAAATGATCAGCGCCACTTCCACATCGTGAACCGACGACCGAATGGTGGTGGTGCGATCAATGAGCACGTTCAAATGTAGAGAAGGCGAGATGGAAGCGCGCAGCATAGGAAGCATCGGCAAAATACGATCGACAGTGGCGATCATATTTGCACCGGGCTGGCGGAAAACGGCGAGGATTACCGATCGCTGCCCGCCGGCGAGACCCAGGTTTCGAGTGTCTTCCAGCGAATCCACAACCTGCGACACGTCCTGCAGCCGCAGCGCGGAGCCGGCGTGCCCGGCAATAATCAGCGGCTGATATTCGTAAGCCTTAAAAATCTGGTCGGTATCGGTGATGTTTATGGTTTTTTTGTCGTTAGAAACCGAGCCTTTGGCCAGATTGGCGTTAGCGGACTGCAACGCCTTACGCACCGTTTCCAGGCTTACACCGTAGCTGTTCAACTGCGTGGGATTTACTTCCACGCGCACCGCGGGCCGCGAACTGCCCCACACGAACACTTGGCCAACACCGCTTATCTGTGCCAGTTTTTGCGCCAGGATGGAGTCGGCCGCGTCATAAATTTCTGCCGGCGGCACGTTGTCGGAGGTCAGCGACAGCAACAAAATGGGCGCGTCCGCGGGATTCACCTTGCGATATGTTGGCTGGGAAGGGAGATCGGCCGGCAGTTGACTGCGTGCTGCGTTGATGGCCGCCTCCACATCGCGCGCCGCGGCATTGACGTCGCGATTCAAATCAAATTGCAAAACGATGCCGGTATTCCCGAGTCCGCTCGAAGAAGTCATCTGCGTGACGCCCGCGATGCGGCCGAATTGCCGTTCCAAAGGAGTGGCCACCGCCGACGCCATCGTTTCCGGGCTGGCACCCGGCAAGCCTGCGCCAATCGAAATTGTTGGGAAGTCCACTTGCGGCAGTGGCGCTACCGGCAAAAAATTAAACGCTACGGCCCCAGAAAGAAAAATCGCAATGGTGATCAGCGAAGTAGCTACTGGCCGGCGTATGAACGGAGCGGAGAAGTTGGAAGTAAGGTGCACAGCTAATCCCCCCGCGCCGGGCTGGGCGCGTGCCCGTCACCAGACTCTTCCATGGGATGGCCGATTTGAAATTTGAATCGATGCGCAAGCCAATCGAAAGCCAGATAAACAACTGGCGTGGTATACAGCGTCAGCAACTGACTCAAAATCAGGCCACCAACGATCGTGATTCCCAACGGGCGGCGCAACTCCGCTCCCACGCCCGTTCCCAGAGCTAGCGGCAAGCCCGCCAGTAATGCCGCCATGGTGGTCATCATGATGGGGCGAAAGCGCAGCAAGCAAGCTTCGTAAATCGCCTCCAGCGGCGCCTTGCCTTCTTTGCGCTCGGCCTCCAGAGCAAAGTCGATCATCATAATGGCGTTTTTCTTCACGATACCGATCAGCAGGATGATTCCAATCAACGCAATCACGCTGAATTCCGTGCGGCACAACAGCAGCGCCAGGATCGCGCCCACTCCCGCGGATGGCAGCGTGGATAAAATGGTGATGGGGTGAATGTAGCTCTCATACAAAACGCCCAGCACGATGTACACGGTGATGAGCGCCGCCAATATCAAGATAGGCTCGTTCACCAGCGAATTTTGAAACGCCGCCGCGGTGCCCTGGAAAAGTCCCTGTATGCTGGGCGGCATATTTAAATCGCTCTTGATTTTGTTGATGGCGTTGACTGCGTCACCCAGAGCCGCGCCCGGCGCCAGATTGAACGACAATGTCACCACTGGAAATTGTCCTTGATGATTCAGCGTGAGTGGCGTGCTTCCCGGTTCCATGCGTGTAAAAGCGCTCAAAGGTACTTGCGGTCCGGTGGAGGAGTGAACGTAAATGCTCTTGAGCGCATCCGGATCCTGCTGGAATTGCGGATCGACTTCCAGCACCACGTGATACTGGTTGAGCTGCGTGAAGATGGTGGAGACTTGGCGCTGGCCGAAAGCGTCGTACAGCGTGTTGTCGATGTCCGCGGGCAGCACGCCCAGACGCGCGGCAGTATCGCGATCAATCGTCAGCGTCGCGAGCAATCCCTGGTTTTGCTGATCGCTGGCGACGTCGCGAATCTCCGGAACGGCCTGCAGCTTTTCGATGAAGCGCGGCGTCCAGTACGCCAATTCTTTAGCGTCCACATCTTCCAAACTGTATTGGAATTGCGTGCGGCTTACGCGGTCCTCGACCGTCAGGTCCTGCACCGGCTGCATAAACAAAGACACGCCATCGACTTTCGCCACTTCTGGCTGCAGGCGGCGAATAACGTCGCTGGCATTAATTTTGCGCTGCTCCAGCGGCTTCAAATTGATCTGGATGCGTCCGCTGTTCAGCGTGGTATTGGTGCCGTCGACGCCGATGAAGGACGACAAACTCTCCACCGCGGGATCGCGCAAAATAACAGCGGCCAGCGCCTGCTGCCGGCGTGCCATCGCGGGAAACGAAACATCCTGCGGGCCTTCGGAAACTCCCAGGATTACACCGGTATCCTGTACCGGGAAAAAACCTTTGGGAACGTAGATGTACAACAGAATCGTGGCGACCAGCGTTCCTACAGTGACCAACAGCGTGATGGTGCGATATTGCAACACCATTTTTAGAGTGCGGCCATAACCCGCAATCACGCGGTTAAACGCGTCTTCCGATTTGCGGTAAAACCAGCCTTCTTGTTCGCGAGGCCGGTGCCGTAAAAGTTTGGCGCACATCATGGGAGTAAGTGTCAGCGACACAAATGCAGACACCAGAATGGTCACCGCCAGGGTGATGGCGAACTCGCGGAAGAGTCTGCCTACGATATCGCCCATGAATAACAGCGGAATCAACACCGCAATCAGCGAAACCGTCAGCGACAAAATCGTGAATCCAATTTGCGACGAACCTTTCAACGCCGCTTGCAACGGCGATTCACCTTCCTCGATGTAGCGCGTGATGTTTTCGATCATCACGATGGCATCGTCCACTACGAAGCCGGTACTGATGGTGAGCGCCATCAAGGAAAGGTTATTGAGGCTGTATCCCAGCAGGTACATCACCCCAAACGTGCCTACGATAGAAAGCGGCACGGCAAAACTTGGAATGATGGTGGCGCGCACACTGCGCAGAAAAAGAAAGATGACCATCACCACCAACCCGATGGTCAACATCAACTCAAATTGCACATCGGCCACCGACGCGCGAATCGTGGTCGTGCGGTCGGTGAGGATATTCACTTGAATCGCGGCCGGCAATGAAGACTGCAGTTGCGGCAAAAGTTTTTTGATGCGATCGACGACGGCAATAATATTCGCGCCCGGCTGGCGTTGAATGTTCAGAATAACCGCGGGATTCTTGTTGGCCCACGCGGCTTGACGAACGTTCTCGGCGCCATCCACCACGGTAGCCACATCCGTGAGCCGCACTGCCCCACCGTTGCGGTAAGCGATGATGATCGGCCGGTAGCTGTCACTGCCGATGAGCTGGTCGTTAGCGCCGATGGTATAAGCTTGATGTTTTCCGTCAAATGTTCCCTTGGCCTGGTCGACATTGGCTTGGCTCAACGCGGTGCGCAAATCTTCCAGGCTCAGTCCGTAGGACGCCAGCGCCGTGGGATTCGCTTGCACGCGCACCGCGGGACGCTGTCCTCCACTAATGCTGACCAGCCCCACGCCCGTCAGTTGAGAAATTTTCTGCGCCAGCGTGGTGTCCGCGAGATCTTCCACCTTCGACAACGCCAGCGAATTGGAAGTCAGCGCCAGCGTAAGAATCGGCGCATCCGCGGGATTAATCTTGCTGTAAATCGGCGGATTGGGCAGCCCGGTTGGCAACAAATTGGACGCGCCATTAATTGCTGCTTGCACTTCCTGTTCAGCAATGTCGATGTTTAAGTCCAACCCGAATTGCAAAGTGATGATCGAGCTGCCGAATGAACTTGTGGAGGTCATCTGGTTCAGCCCGGGGATTTCGCCGAATTGCCGTTCCAGCGGCGCAGTGACCGAGGACGCCATCACATCGGGGCTGGCGCCCGGATAAAACGTCTGTACCTGTATCGTGGGGTAATCGACTTGCGGTAAAGCGGAAACGGGCAGCTGCCGGTACGCTACGAATCCCACCAACAAGATGCCGACCATCAGGAGCGTGGTCGCCACCGGCCGTAAAATAAACGGCCGCGAAAGATTCATCGCGTAGCGCCTCTCGAAGGCTGTGCGGTGGGATTGGGAGGAGCGTTTGGAGCCGGGGTTGTGCCTGGATTATTACCGGCGGTCGGACTCGCGGCACGGCGCGGCGTTCCGAAGTTCGGGTTAACCTGGCTGCCATCTTGCAGTTTGTCCTGGCCATCGATGACCACCGTGTCTCCAGGATTCAAGCCGCTACTCAAACCCGCGTCTTGGTTGGTAGACTGCGCGACGGTCACGGTGTGAATCTTGGCCACGTTATTCTTATCCACGGCGTACACATAAGTGCCTTGCGGGCCGCGTTGGATCGCGGTGACAGGCACGACGGTAAGGTTGCGCTTGGTGTCTACCAGCAAATGCACGTTCACGAATTGGTTGGGGAATAAAATATTGTTGTCATTCGAGAAGGTAGCTTTCAGCTTGTACGTTCCGGTGGTGGTGTCGATCTGATTGTCGATGCTGGCCAGCGTACCGGAAGCGATCTTGGCAGTATCGTCGCGGTCGAAAGCCGCCACGGGAAGCTGACCACCGGCGCGCAACTTCGCCACCACCTGCGGCAATTGATCCTGCGGCAAACTGAAAACCACGGAGATAGGCTGCAATTGCGTAATCACCAGCAAGCCGCCGGGATCAGTGGCGTGCACCATGTTTCCGGCATCCACCAAACGCAAGCCAATCCTGCCGCTGATTGGCGCAGTAATATGCGTGAACGACAACTGTAATTCTGCGCTGTCAATCGTGGCCTGGTCGGTCTTGATGGCCCCGTCAAACTGACCGACTTGCGCTTGTTGCGTATCCAATTGTTGCTTGGGAATTACACCCTCGTTAAATAGCAGTTTGAAGCGCTCAAAATTGGTTTCAGCGTCTTTGCGCTGTGCCTGGTCTTTGGCCAACGCGCCCTCCGCCTGCTCCAGAACTACCTGGAAAGGCCGCGGATCAATCTGCGCCAGCAGATCCCCTTGATGTACAAATTGCCCTTCCTTGAAAGCCACGCTGATTAACTGCCCGTCCACGCGGCTATGCACGGTTACGGTGTTAAAGGCCGTCACGGTGCCTAGTCCCGA
Organism: Candidatus Methylomirabilota bacterium; assembly: GCA_035490135.1. Taxonomy (GTDB): domain Bacteria; phylum Acidobacteriota; class Terriglobia; order Acidiferrales; family UBA7541; genus Acidiferrum. The sequence continues at coordinate 1,137 of DATHGV010000471.1, read as the reverse complement.
GAAGTAAATCGGCACATCGCCGTGCTGCGCGGTGGCCACCACGACCGGCACAATCGGACTAAATCCCGCTGCGCCATTTTGACCGTATCCTCCGGGAGCCCCCGGAGCATTTGCTCTTGAATTCTCTGCCTCGGTCTTGGAATGCCCACTGCGGTAGTACCAGATTCCCACAGCCACTATGCCCAGGACCAAAAGCCACACCCACCAGCGGCTTTTTACCGGCCGGCGAGTCGTCTCTTCTTCGTCGAAGGGTTCCCTGGTAACCGGCTCAGGCAGGTCCATGGATTTCAGATGGGCCATTCACGCACTCCTGAAGAACTCAATTTCCCAAAATTTGGAAAGTATCCTGAGAGAGACTTTCGCCTAACCGCAGACTTCCGGGGGGAGATACAGCGTACCCCAAGACAGTGCTCCACCTCTACATAAGACGGTTCCCAACTTGAAAAGGTTACTAAAACACTTGAGCCTCTTAGACTCACAAAGCATCACTTTTCGCAAGTTTTTCGCCATCGCAAAATTCGAAGATGCACAATTGAGGTGAAAATCGTAGACTTACGCGCATCTGAGTCGATCTTTTTAGCCGGGGCTCGCGGATTGCGTCCGAATCAAGGATTGGAATTAACAAACAAAACTACCGGGAGAGAAAATGTTTAGAGGCCTCATTGTAGGAATCTTGCTCGGCGTTGTGCTCGTCATGGTCGGGGTGTACCTGTACTTTTCCACTGGCAGAGCCCCCGTGGCGGTTACCGCTCCGCCCATGCCTTTCGAAAGAACCATTGCGCACATGGGTCTAGACGCGTACCTGAAGAAATTACCGCATCCCGAGCCGCAAGTACCCGAGAATGAAGCGAGTTACATGGCCGGGGCGGAAGTCTACAAACAGAATTGCGCGGTATGCCACGGCTTGCCGGACCAACCCAAGACCAACATTGCGGAAGGTATGGCCCCCGCGCCTCCGCAGCTTTTCAAGGGCAAGGGCGTCACCGATGACGAAGCCTGGGAAACTTATTGGAAAGCGGAAAGCGGTATCCGCATGACGGGCATGCCCGGGTTCAAAGGAAAGCTGACCGAGCCACAAATCTGGCAAGTCAGCGTTCTAGTGAAAAACGCCGATAAAATTTCGCCCGCTGTCAAATC
>DATHGV010000470.1:0-35087 GCA_035490135.1 Candidatus Methylomirabilota bacterium | reverse complement strand
CGTGCCCAAAACGCCAAAGAACAACATGCCCGGTACGGTAGTCACCCGCGCGGTTATAGCCGAGGACGATGACGGGAAGTGGACGGAATTGCTGCGATGCGATGAGCATTTGAAAAACCAAAAAGGCTATTTGGGCTTGACGCCGCTCGACTCCATTAACGGCTGGCGATTGCAGTATGAACAAGATCCCGACAAGGGGCTGCAACTATATTTCACGCCGTTAAAAGTAAACGGAGATACCCACGTGCTGCCGGTGGGGGTGCGCTGGAATCCGGCCACCAAGCGTTACCAGTCTCTCGACGCCAGCTATGAGCACTTCCTGAAGGAATCGACGTCGTTGCAAAATGTGAGGTCCACGCTGCGATGAGCGCGGCTGCCACAACCGGTGCGGCATTAGGAACTAAAGCGGCGGCCAACGAGCCACCCAAAGTTTCCTCGTGGAAGAATCTCCGCGGGCTCTTGCCTTATTTGCGGCGTTATCCGGGGGGCCTCGCGCTCGGGCTTTTGGCGACGGTACTCATGGGCATTATCGGCAATATTGTGCCTCTGGCCATTGGCATCATTATCGATGTGCTGGCGGGAAGCGAGCGGCCATTCTCGAATGGCGTTGTGGTTGGTGCGCTGAAGGCTAGTTGGCTCAGCAGCATAATTCCCTTCTACCAGCCGTCTAGCCGGCACACGCTGGGAATTTATTGCTTGCTGCTGATCGGACTCATTGCGATAAAGGGAGTCCTGTCATTCTCCGCCCGCTGGATATTAATCGGGGTGTCGCGCGATATTGAATTTGATGTGCGCAACGATCTGCTGGACCGCCTGCTAATTCTCGAACCAGAATTTTATGTGCGGAATCGCACCGGCGAACTGATGTCCCGGGCGACTAATGATTTGAACGCGGTGCGCATGGTGCTGGGACCGGGAATCATGTACAGCGCGACGACGCTGGTTACCATGTTGGTGGCTGTCCTTTTGATGTTCAAAATGTCACCCTCGTTGACCATGTGGGTGCTGCTGCCTGTGCCGATCGTGGCCGTGGTGGTGCGCCACTTCGGCAAAGTGATTCACGAGTTATACGAAAAAATTCAAGCGTCTCTGGCGGCGGTGTCGGTAAAGGTTCAAGAAAACCTTTCGGGCGTGCGCGTGATTCGAGCCTACGCGCAGGAAGACGCGCAGATTCGCGCGTTCGACGAACCGAACCGTGAGTACGTGGCGCGTAACGTGGAATTGATACGCACGTGGAGCATGTTCATGCCGTCGCTGACGGCATTGATTGGCACTACGTTTCTGATCGTGCTTTGGAAGGGCGGGTTTTTATTTTTGCGCAACGAGCTTTCTCTTGGCGCACTTGTGGCCTTCTCCAATTTTCTGACGATATTGGTGTGGCCAATGATCGCGCTGGGGTGGGTAACAAATATTTTTCAACGCGGCGCTGCGTCCATGGGACGGCTGACCTACATCTTGAATGCGCAACCAAATATTGATGATCGCGATGCAAAAGTTCCGGCTGATAAGGAACTGCGGGGAGAAATTGAGTTTCGTGATTTGACGTTCACTTATCCCACGTTGTTATCCGGAGACGGAAACGCGGGCGGCGCGGCTAGCAACGGTGCATCTGCCAATAAGGGGCATTCCCGCAAAGCTGGCGCCAATAACGGGACCGGAGCAAGCGCAAATTCCAGCCATCCGATACTTAGCAATATAAATTTGACGGTACCTGCGGGTTCCACATTGGCAATTATTGGTCCCACGGGCAGCGGGAAGACCACGCTGGCCGCGCTGATCGCGCGCTTGTGGGAAGCGCCGGCCGGAGAATTGCTGATCGATGGGCGGCCGATACGCGAGTGGCCGCTGGAAACTTTGCGGCGTGCGATTGGCTATGTGCCACAGGACACCTATTTATTTGGGGATACGCTGGGCGAAAATATCGCCTTTGGCTTGCCGCAATACGATTCCGAACGTGTACGCGAGGCCGCGAAGGTCGCGAGCCTCGAAGGAGACATCGAGGATTTCACGGAAAAATACGAAACGGTGGTCGGGGAACGCGGGATTACGTTGTCCGGCGGGCAAAAACAACGCACTGCGATTGCTCGCGCGTTAGTCAGGGATCCCAAAATATTGATTCTCGATGACTCGCTTTCAGCTGTAGATACCCAGACCGAGGAACGTATCCTGTCGCGACTGCGCGGGATTATGGCCGGAAGAACGACAATTTTAATTTCGCATCGCACGTCCACCGTGCAGGACGCCGACCAGATTGTAGTTCTGCGTGACGGACAAATCATCGAACGCGGAAAGCATGAAGATTTGCTAGCCCGTGGCGGATATTACGCGGACCTTTATCACAAGCAGTTACTGGAAGAAGAACTCGAACGCGCATGAGTAACGGCCACGAAGAAGAAGCGCTCGGAAAAGCATACGACTCGCGGTTGATGAGGCGTTTGCTGGAATACATGCGTCCGTACAAATGGCAGGTGATCCTCGCTTTGGCGTTGACACTTGCGGTGACTCCGCTTGAGCTCGCGCCACCGATGTTATTTCGAGCCGCCATCGATCGCTATCTGGATCCCTCGGCCCATCACTTGATCAGTGTGCTCGCGGCGAGGCGGGGACTGGTAGTTATCAGTATTGTCTACCTGCTGGTTTTGTTTTTTGATTTTCTCGCACAGTACGTCCAAATCCGGATCATGCAGCGGGTCGGACAGCAGACGATGTATGACATGCGCCAGGAGATTTTTGCGCATATCCAGCGGCTGTCAATGAGCTATTTCGACAAAAACCCGGTGGGCCGGTTGGTTACGCGCGTGACGACCGATGTAGATGCATTGAACGATTTGTTCGCGGCCGGCGTCGTCACCATGATCAACGATTTTTTCCTGTTGGCTGTGATGGTGGGAGTGCTTTTGTATCTGGACTGGCGCCTGGCGCTGGCGGCGTTAGCGGCATTGCCGCTCATCCTGGTGGTCACCTTTGTGTTCCGCCAATTTGTGCGCGAGGCCAATCGCCGCATTCGAACCGCGATCGCGCGCATCAACGCTTTTCTTCAGGAATATATTTCCGGCATGAGCATCGTGCAAGTATTCAATCGCGAACGGCTTGCGCGGGTGGAGTTTATCAAACGCAATCGCGATCATATGCTGGCTTATAAAGATGCCATTCTGGCATTTGCACTCTTCTACCCTACCGTTGAGTTTCTGGGTGTCGCGGCCATCGCGTTGATTTTGTGGGTGGGCGGGCTACGAATTTTCGCTGGCACCCTTACCTTGGGCGTTCTGGTGGCATTTATGCAGTTCGCGCAGAGGTTCTTTCGTCCCATCCAGGATTTGAGTGAAAAATTTAATATTTTGCAGTCGGCGATGGCGGCGTCGGAACGTATTTTCAAGTTACTAGACGAACCGATCACCATCTCCAGCGATCCAACCGCGATTCCACTACGTGATCCGCGCGGAGAAATCGAGTTTCGCAATGTATGGTTTTCTTACAAGTCTGGCGAGCCCAAGGATGAGGATTGGGTGCTGCGCGACGTTTCGTTTCGAGTTGAACCCGGGCAGACCATGGCCATCGTGGGGCATACCGGCGCAGGCAAGACCACTCTGATTTCCCTGCTGCTGCGCTTTTATGATATTCAGCGCGGACAGATTTTGCTGGATGGCATCGATATTCGCAGGATCGAATTGCAGGATTTGCGTCGGCAATTTGGCATCGTCTTACAGGATCCTTTCCTCTTTTCCGGAACCATCGAATCGAATGTTCGGCTTGGAACCGCGGGTATCGAGCGATCCACGGTGGAGCACGCCGTGGATGAAGTGGGGTTGGGCGATTTCATTCGCGCGCTGCCGGGCGGCGTGGAAACTTCGGTGAACGAGCGCGGCTCGACTTTGTCGGTGGGACAGAGACAGCTGATTAATTTTGCTCGGGCGCTGGCGCACAATCCGCGCTTCCTGATTCTCGACGAAGCTACGTCGAGCGTGGACACTAAGACGGAACTGCTCATCCGCGAAGCGCTGGACCGCTTGCTGTCCGGTCGAACCGCGCTAGTGATTGCACACAGGCTGAGCACCATTCAACACGCCGATTGCATACTGGTGTTCCACAAAGGCCGCTTGCGAGAGCAAGGTGCGCACCAGGAATTGCTGGCGCAACGCGGGATTTATTACCGCCTGTACCAACTGCAATATAAAGAACAGGAATTACATTTGCCTATCGATATAAATGCCGCACCAGAGCCGTCGCCACTCCAGGCTAATGACTGAGGATCATGAATTCCTGGCGATAAAATCGGCCCAAGAAGAGATTTGCGTTTTTCCGCCCGCCTCCCCTCACAAGAAAAAGTTTTATAAAAGAAATTTTGCCGCCTGTTCATGAGCGCTACACCCATCTTGCTGTCGGCAGGCGAGGCTTCGGGCGATATGTACGCGGCGCGCCTGGCGATCGCCCTCAAGCAACGCGCAGATGTTGCGCTGTTTGGGATGGGTGGACCGCAAATGCGCGCGGCTGGCGTCGAAATTGTTGTGGATTATGCGGAAGTGTCTGTCCTGGGAATTACGGAAGTTTTGCAAAAACTGCCGTCGCTGCGAAAAGCGATGAGGCGGTTGGTTGACGAAGCGCAACAGCGACGGCCGCCTCTGGCGATTCTCACCGATTTTCCTGGATTTCATTTGCGGCTGGCGCGCAAGCTTTCACCGCTGGGCATTCGAAACATTTATTACATTTGCCCGCAATTTTGGGCTTGGCGGCCCTGGCGCGCGAATCTGGTGCGACGGAGATTCGCACGAGCTCTGTGTATTTTTCCGTTTGAGGAGAAGTTTTATCGCGACGCGGGAGTCGCGGTGGAATTTATTGGGCATCCACTTGTGGGTAATGTAAAAGCCAGTATTTCACGCGCTGCATTTTGCACCGAGAATGGGCTGAGCGCAGACAAGCCCATTGTCACCATTCTACCGGGCAGCCGGCGCGGAGAGATTGAGTATCACGCCGCGATTCTGGCACAAGCGCTGGCGCAACTTAGCCGTGCGATTCCGGAAGTTCAAGCCGTGGTCGCCGTGGCCCCTGGGGTCAATCGAACGGAGTTAGAGGCCTGCTTTAATTCAGGCAACGGCGTGCGCTTCGTAACGGGCGCCACATACAACGCGCTGGCAGCCGCGGATTTAGTCATTGTTTCCAGCGGGACCGCGACCGTTGAGGCGGCCTTGTTGGGAAAGCCGATGATTGTCTTTTACAGGCTATCGCCGCTGACCGCAAAACTGGCCAAACCGCTGGTGCGTACCAAATTTTTCAGTATGGTTAACCTGATTGCCGGGCGCGAGGTTGTGCCGGAGTTGATTCAAGATGATTTCACCCCCATCCGGGTCGCTTCGGAAGCCGTATCCCTATTGTCGGGATCCAAAGAAAGCCTTGAGAAATCGGCGGCCATCCGACGAGGCCTGGCGGAAGTAACACGGTTGTTGGGGCCGCCCGGAGCCGTAGAGAGAGCCGCGGATGCGATCGTTGGCCAACTACGGCGGGCACAAAGCAACGCAAAGTGAGGGGTTTGGTATCCTATAGAGGCAGTAGTAGCTGCGGCGTTCAAGTCGGTGTGCCGATTCCAATGAAAAAATGTGAAAGGGGTCCGATGGCCCTCCGTAAGAAAGCTTTAAGGCCAATAACGCGCTTGGTAGCGTTGACCCTGGTATTGTTCGCGGCTGGATCGTTGCGAGCGCAGAACCCGCGGCCGGTGGCGTTCATTGCGGAAAATTATGATGTTTCGGCGACATTGGACACTATCCGGCAATCTCTTACCGCGACCGCCAAAGTTGATTTAAAAGCTCTGGAAGTTTCCGGCAATGTCCGCGTGGAGTTGCATCCCAACCTGGAAGTGCAATCGGTAAAATCCGCAGACGGCAAGTCGCTGAACTTTGAGCGTGACCGGCAGAATCCCTTATTTTTGGTGGTGACGGTGCCGTCGCCAGTGGGCGCAGGCGGCCATGTGTCGCTGACGTTCGCTTACACCGGATTGCTCGCCAATGAAGAAAACAGTCCGGTCCCAGGCGTTCGCGCTGCGGTCATCAATCATGATTTCGCGTATCTGCTTCTGCCCTCGCGGTGGTTTCCGCTGACGGACTATCCTTCCAACCGCTATACCGGAACTTTTCGCCTGAATGTACCAGCTTCCTTCGCTGCGGCGGGTACTGGCAAAGCTTTGGCTCCAACCACGACCGCTGGAAAAAATCCGATTGATGGCGACCGCATCATTTATACCTTCGAATGCAAAAATGCCGCCCCCAATGGCACCTTTGTAGCCGGGAATTTACAGCTGAATCCTCAGCAGGCCGAAGGCGTGAGCGTGGCGGTGTATGCGCCGCGTTCGGCGTCGGCAAATGCGGTCGACTTTGCCGCGTCCGTTGCGCGCTCCATGACGGTTTTCTCTGACATGTTTGGACCGCTGCCCGATCCGGCTATGTCGGTAATTCAGATTCCCGACGGCACTTTGCGTGAATTTGCCGGGCCGGGTGTGTTATTGCTTAGCCAACGTGCGTGGGATCCCAAGTCGAATGACCGCACGATTGCGCGGTTAGTGGCTTCGCAATGGTGGGGCAACGAGGTGCTGCCGGCGTCGCCGAGCGATGTCTGGATCAGCGATGGCCTGGCGCGATATTCGGAAGCACTGTATGCCGAGCAGAATGCCGGGAGAGAAGCAGGGCTGAAGGCCGTCGATGAGTTTGCGGTCGGCGCGCTGATGTTTGAAGATGCCGCGCCCATTGCGCAAGCAGCGCGTCTTGCACCATACTCCGCGGACTACCGCTCGGTGGTGATGAACAAGGGCGCGATGATTTTTCACATGGTGCGGGCGCAGATGGGCGACGTAGCGTTCAAATCGCTGCTCCACGATTTCTATACCAAGTACGAAGGTAAGAGCGCGCGCATCGATGATTTTGCCGCCATGGCGCAACAACACGCGCTAGCGTCAGTCAGAAAGGGTGAAGCCCCTCCCGAACTTCGCGGGTTTTTTACGCAGTGGCTGAATTCCACGGGCATACCGGAATTTACCGTAGATTATGTGGTTTATCGCACGCCCAAAGGATTTCGAATTTCCGGCAAGATCAAACAGCCGTTGGACACCTTTCGCATGCCGGTGGAATTGCGTATCGATACGGAAGGCAATCCGGAATTGAAAACGATTGATGTCATCGGCTCGGAATCGGATTTCACGGTGGAGACGTTTGGTCGGCCGAAACCGGGTGGAATTCGCATTGATCCCAACAACCTGATTCTCAAGGCCAGCACAAACTTGCGCGCCCGGGCAGCGGTAGCGCGTGGCGAAGAATTGGCAGAGCAAGGGCGCTATTACGATGCGGTCGTGCAGTACCAGCGCGCTTTGGCTATCCAGCCGAATCGCCCTCTAGCGAATTTCAGGATGGGCGAAGCGTTTTTTTACCAGAAAAATTATCAGGCTTCGGCCAACGCATTTCGCGAGGCGTTGCAGACTGTTCCGGAGCCTGCAGAGAAGTGGACGGAGGTTTGGAGCCACATCTATCTTGGAAAGATCTTTGATTTGCTGGCGCAGCGGGAGCGCGCCGTCAACGAGTACAGCAAAGCGAGACAGACCAACGACAATACCGGCGGGGCGCAGCAGGTCGCTGAGGGATTTTTGAAGAAGGCCTACACCGAAGGCGAGAAAACGGCTGTAGCGCCCGGCGCGGGAGGAACCGCGACGCCTGCGGCCCCGGCAGCGATCCCGCCGCCGACGGAAGGAAATCGCCCGGTGCTGAAAAAGCGTACTGACCCCGCTCAATTTTTGCCCTGATTGCTGCAATAAAAGCAGTGGCCGCTTTCCACATTTAAACCCGCAAAAGATCGTTGATTCTCACTGTAGCGTGGCCCGTGCCTTGACTTGCTGAGCAACGCGTCGCAAACTTTGGGCCTATGGCCCACATCTATATGCATTTTAATTTTGGCGCGGACGAGGAAAAAGCGCAGGAAGCACGTCACAAGCTCGATGTTTGGAAACAGGCGTTTCGCCTGGATAAAAAGCTTCAATACAAATTGGATCGTCCGGAAGAAGCGGACGAGGAAGAAGATTCCGCGAGTGGCGACACGGCGGCTGGCGAAAAACACGCCGAAAAGCCCAAATCCAAATCTAAATCCAAACATGGTAAGAAAGCGGGGCGCGCCGAGGGCGGCTCAGCAGGCAACGGGGCTGGCAATGTATCGTTACTGGTGCGGCTCTATTTCTCCAGCCACGAAAAATTATCCGAGCAACGTTGGCTGGATCGTATCCCTACGGAAGAACCGTTCAAAAGCGCCTCTCCCAAAGTGCTTCGTCAGGGCGAGGCCGGATTCGAAGAAGCGCTCAAACAATTCAGCGACCTGCATTAACCGCACCAAGGTGGGTTAACAAGAACCTTTGTAATTGGGCCATCGGTCACCTTTTCACACCGGATACGAAACGGAAAATTCCGCTATAATTAAGGGTCCGCAAGAGACAGCTTCCATCCCTTTGCGAGGTCGGCACGAATGGCGTCACAGACGCGCGTCAAAGTTGCCAAGCTTGACTCCCCAAAAATGCATGGCCTGGATCGCGATGCCCTCATTCGTTTGTATCGCACCATGTACCTTTCGCGAAAGCTGGACGACCGCGAGATTCAGCTCAAGCGCCAAAATAAAATTTATTTCCAAATCTCCAGCGCGGGGCATGAAGCGGTAACCGCCGCGGCAGGTCTCCTTCTGCGCCCTGGTGTCGACTGGATCTATCCTTATTATCGCGACCGGGCGCTTTGCCTAATGCTGGGCGTTACCCCGCTCGAGACTTTGCTGCAGGCTGTCGGCGCTAAAGACGACCCTAGCTCCGGCGGGCGGCAGATGCCCTCTCACTGGGGACACCCGGAGTGGAATATCGTCAGCCGCTCGTCGTGTACGGGTACGCAATTTGTTCAGGCCGTGGGGGCGGCGGAAGCTACCGTTTATTACCAGCAACGCCCGAAGGCTCTCGCAAAAGCGAAGAAGGCTCCGCTCGGCCAATATGTGAATTATGAAGACAACGAAATTGTGTACGTGTCTTCGGGTGATGGCGCCACCAGCGAGGGGGAATTCTGGGAATCGCTGAACACTGCGTGTATTAAAAAACTGCCGATGTTTTATCTAATCGAAGACAACGGTTACGCCATTTCCGTCCCGGTGGAAGTGCAAACCGCTGGCGGCAGCATCTCCAAGTTGGTGAGTAGCTTTCCTGGTCTACACATTTCGGAGTGCGACGGTACTGATCCACTGGAAAGTTATGCCGCATGCCGGGAAGCAATTCAATACTGCCGTGAACGGCGCGGCCCCGCCTTGTTACACGCGCAAGTCACGCGACCCTATTCACATTCGCTGTCTGACGACGAAAAGTTGTACAAATCCGCCGAGGAGCGCGAAAGAGAAGCGCACCGGGATCCGCTCTCAAAATTTTCTCTTTTTTTGGTTCGCGAGGGATTACTCGATCAAAAACAAATTGAGGATCTGGAAGCGCAAGTCGACAATGAAGTTCGCGAAGCCGCCGATCAAGCCCTTGTTGCCGCGGAACCCTCCATCGACTCCATCAAAGTAAATGTTTACTCTCCGGACGTCGATCCCACTTCTTCCGCATTCGAAGCGGAGCCGCAGTATCATGGTGCGCCAAAAACCATGGTGGAGATGGTAGCGGCTACGCTGTCGGACGAAATGTTGCGCGATGAGCGTATTACCGTATTTGGCGAAGATGTTGCCGATGCCAGTCGCGAAGAAAATCTAAAAAGCGTCAAAGGTAAGGGCGGAGTCTTCAAAGCGACTGCCGGGCTGCAGCGCAAATTTGGCGCCGATCGCGTTTTCAATTCACCGCTTGCGGAAGCCAGCATTGTCGGCCGGGCCATCGGCATGGCTACCCGCGGACTAAAGCCCGTCGCGGAGATACAGTTTTTCGATTATATCTGGCCGGCCATGATGCAGATTCGCGATGAATTATGTGTAACGCGCTGGCGTTCGAACGGTGCGTTTAAATGTCCGGCGGTGATTCGTGTGGCCATTGGCGGTTATCTAACCGGTGGCGCCGTGTACCACAGCCAGAGCGGCGAATCGATCTTCACGCATTGCCCGGGCCTGCGCGTGGTGATGCCCTCTACCGCGCTCGATGTGGCCGGACTGTTGCGAACCGCGATTCGCTGCGACGACCCGGTAATGTTCCTCGAGCACAAGCACCTTTATCGCCAGCCGTACAATCGCTCTGAATATCCTGGCCCCGATTACACTGTGCCCTTTGGGAAAGCGCGGGTGGTTACGGAAGGCTCGGACGTCAGCATTATCACCTACGGGGCCTTGGTACATCGCGCGGAAGTAGCGGCCGCGCAGCTCGGGCGCGAGGGCACATCGGTCGAAATCATCGACCTTCGTTCCCTTTCTCCCTACGACTGGGAAGCCATCGCGGCGACGGTGCGGAAAAATCATCGCGTCATTGTGGCTTACGAAGACATGCTTAGTTGGGGTTACGGAGCAGAAATCGCCGCACGCATCGCCGATGAGCTTTTTGAAGAGCTTGATGCGCCGGTGCGCCGCGTCGCCGCCATGGACACTTTCTGCGCCTACCAGCCCAATTTAGAGGATGTAATCCTGCCCCAGACGTCCCACTTGATCAACGCCGTCAAACAATTATTGGAATACTAGAATCCTCGCTAAAAAATGAGTCTTAGTCTGGCTCAAAGGCCGAGTCCGTGAAGGTGTCTCAGGGGCAGGTGGCGGCAGCCAACGACCAAGGGAGATAACTCCGGTTTTGGAACTTTTTGCCGTGTTTTGACGTATTATTCTTTGAGAATGACCTGTGGAGGGTCTCAATGATCTGCCCAAATTGCCAGAAAGAAATCGCCGATCACTCCAATTTCTGTTACAACTGCGGCGCCCGCCTGGTTGCGGGAGCGCCCGCGCCGCCAGCGTACGCGGCACCTGTTGCTAAGCGCTTGACGCGTTCCACCACCAACAAGAAAATCGCCGGAGTCTGCGGCGGCTTGGCCGAATATTTTGATCTCGATCCGACGCTGGTTCGCATAGTGTGGCTTCTTCTCGTGTTGTTTGCCGGCACTGGCGTCCTGGCGTACTTGATCCTTTGGATTGCGCTGCCGCCGGCGCCCGCGCGCATCGCGGCAAATTCAGTCACTGTCACGCCGTAAGGGCGGAACAGCGTTGTGCATTGGAGCGGAGGCGCCCGCCAAAAGCTCGCCCCGTAGAGTGACCCGCTAGACGTCTACGGTTTGACCTTCGGTTTCCCCGGCCGCGGCCGCCCCCCGCCTGATTCATACAGCACGTAATCAACTGAAGCTCGCCCGGCTCCGACGGTTGCCAGTGCGAAACACGCGGCCGCCAGCACCAGGGGAAATTCGTAGTTGTGCACTGCCATATATCCAGCGGCGCTGTGCACTTTCCAGATCGCAACCGCCATTTCCATTGCGAGCAATAGCGCGGCAATACGCGTCAAAAATCCTAAAATAATCAGCGCGCCGCCAAAAACCTCCAGGACGCCCGCCACGGTGACAAAATAAGCAGGTAGTCCGTGTTGTACAAAGAAGCCCTGCATGGCCTTGGGATGAGTGAGTTTTGGATAGCCATGCGAAATAAAAACGACGCCAAGCGCCACCCGCAGAAGCAGCAACCCTACGAGCTGAAGAGCATTTAACCTGGTCATAAGTTGGGCGTCCTGAAAATATTTCGTCCGATCACGATGATGCGGCATTTTAGCAGAAACCAATTCAGGCCACTCAACACTCGCAGCTCGTCAAAACTCATCGCGCGACATTCAGGTACAATCTTTGTAGTGATTAACGGGCGAATGATGAGTAGTTGTCGGGGACGGACCTCAGCCAGAACCACTAAATTCGAGCCTCGTTAGCATTCATCCCATTTATGAATTGTTTTCTTGTACGAGGTTTTTGTAGGCATTCCGCGGCCAACAATAAGGCGTGGTCATGAAGCGCAAGCTGCTGATCGCGATTCCTCTGCTGTGCGCCGTCTCCGTGGCTGCGTGGATTTACAGACCGAAACGCGAAGCCGCTGGCGAGGGCTACATCGGCGAGCGCAGCGTCACATTGTGGAGCGGCGTGGCGCAGGTTCGGGAGCCACTCGACGCGCTGCATTATGGCGATCACGTCGAGATCGTCGCTCGCCACAACGACAGCGTGAAGGTGCGCACCAGCAGCGGTGAGATTGGCTGGATCGATGCGCGATCGCTGATGGAAACGGCGTTGTGGCAGCGTAGCGCGAAACTTTTGGGCGAAGCGCAGGAGCTGCCGATACAGGCACACGGTCGAACGAAGGTGGCTACCAATCTGCGAGTGCTGCCAGGCCGCACGCAACCTCGCTTGTATCAATTCGGGCGAGGCATCCCTGTGGAAATTGTCGGACGAGCTGTCGCCGACGTCGCCCAGGCTTCGGACGAAAAGGAATCTGCCGGCGAGGCCGCAGACTCCAAGAAAGCAGACGCAAAAAAAGAAGAGTGGCTCTTCGTTCGCGGGCTCGCTACCCGGCCGCCCAGCGAAGCCAATCCACGCACGCCGGATACTTCCACGACCACGAGCCCCGGTGATCGAACCTCTCCCATTGCCGGCTGGATTGTCGGACGTTTCGTGGAACTGGACTTGCCGGACACCGTCAGAGAAGGAACAGCTTCCGCTAACGTCCGGCCTGTGGCGTGGTTCGAACTAAATAAAGTGAACGACATCTCTGGAACGAAGCCGCAGTACCTTGTCGCGGGGACTCGTGGTCCAGACTCGCAACCTTGCGATTTCACCAATATTCGCGTTTATACCTGGAATCCCAAAAAGACGCGTTACGAAACGGCGTACATAGAAAATAATCTTTGCGGACAGATGCCCGTACGAATCGGTACCGGCCCGAAAGGAGAGCCTGAATTTCGATTTCGCAGCAGAGATGTGAATCCCTCGGCTGGTAACTCGCAAGTTGCTAATAATGACGAGCGCGTCTATCGCCTGATACAGACGGTGGTGAGACGGATACGCGAGGATGGCTCCATCGCGTTGCCAAAAAAATCAAAAGTCGCGGGCAAGACTACCAACCCAACGAAGGCTAAGAAAAAGCCACGAGCAGCTCAATGACGTTACATATCAATGAAGCGGAAGTGCGATCGGTGCTCACCATGGCCATGGCCCTGGAAGCCGTCGAAGAGAGCTTACGTAAACAAGCTCGGGGAGAAGTGGTTGTTCAGCCGCGCCGGCGCTTCGAATTGCCCAAGGGTTTTTATCATTACATGGCGGCGGCTGACTATGCAGGTGGGTTCGTCGCGGAAAAACAGTACACCTACGTGGCCGGCAAGATTCGCTTTCTGGTGTTGCTGTACGAAATGGCCACCGGGGATCTGGTGGCGCAGATTGAAGCGGATTATATGGGCCAGTTGCGAACTGGCGCCGCGTCTGGCGTGGCGACTAAATTCATGGCCCGTCGCGACGCGCGAATCGCGGCCATTATCGGAACTGGTGGGCAAGCGAGGACCCAACTGGAAGCGATTGCCGGCACCCGAAAACTAGAACTGGCGCGCGCGTACGGCCGCGATGTTTCTCGCCGCGAGAACTTTTGTGCGGACATGGCCGAACGTCTCAAGATCCCTGTCTACGCCGCAGGTTCCGCAGCGCAAGCCATCGAGGGCGCGGATATCGTATGCACCGCGACGACCGCTTCTCATCCTGTTGTGACTGGCTCGGATATTGTCGAAGGCATGCACGTCAACGCTATTGGTGTAAATCATGCTCACAAACAAGAACTCGACGAAGCAGCGGTTGGACGCGCGGACCTCATCGCTGTTGACTCCATCGAACAATCTCGCCAGGAGGCGGGAGATTTAATTGTGGCCTTTGGCCAGGACGAATCGAAATGGTCATCCGTTAGTAAATTAGCTGACATTGTGAACGGCAAAATTCCCGGACGTTCGAATGAAACCGCCGTTACGCTTTTCAAATCCACCGGAATCGCTTCCTGGGACCTGGCTGTTGCTGTACGGGTAGTGGCTCTGGCGCGTGAAAAAGGCCTGGGCCGAACGCTACCTCTTTGGGCTAATACGTAAATCAGCTGCGTGGAATACCCGAGTTGCAAAAACGCCGTTGCGCTGGCGGAATTACCCCGCCACCCGTTGACACTTTGCACCCGCCTGAGAAACACTGGGACCTGTTTTAAGGGGAAATCCGCGCCGCAAGGCCCCCCATGCAGTAGACTGTGCAATAGACTGGTCTTCTAGCTTAGTATGTGTAACCAACAACCGTAGCCAGGATGCGTACACTTCCAGATTATTTAAGAAAAGGCATGAAGCTCGTTATCGTGGGCTGCAATCCCAGCGAGTCTTCAGTGCGTGTCGGCCATTACTATGCCGGGCGCGTGAATCAGTTCTGGCCGGTGCTCTATAAGGGTGGAGTGGTTCCTGAACCATTTGACTATCACGATGACAAGCGCGTGATCGAATTTGGAATCGGCCTGACCGACCTGGTAAAGCGCCCCACAAAAACACCCGCGGAGTTGACGCGCGAAGACTTTGCCGAAGGACGCATCGTATTGTCGCAGCGGCTTGGGGAATACACGCCGCATGTCATCGCGTTCAACGGCAAACTGGCGTTTGAACAATTTGCCCAACGTAAATGCAAATTCGGTCTTCAGAAAGATCTGCTATACGGCGCGCGCGTGTATGTTTTGCCGGAGACAAATACGCAGGATCCCCATGGCAACAGCGAGCGCGTGCGTCACTTTCGGAAGCTTGCGCAGCTGGTCTCGCGTACCGAGACGGAACGAGCTACAAAGGGTAACTAGGATTGCCATATGAGCGAAGCCACGCAACCCGCACCATCGCAATCACCACAATCACAAACTTCTCAGATGCAAAATGCATTAATCCTGGAATCCAACCAGGATGGCATTGCCACGTTAACTCTGAATCGGCCAGACAAGCTGAATGCCATTAACAAAGACCTCGCTGTCGCTCTGAACGAAAGCCTTGGCCGTTTAACCACTGATAAATCCATTTACGTGGTGATTATCACCGGAGCCGGCCGCGCTTTTTGCTCCGGCGGCGACCTCGCTGTCATCGCCGAAGGTCGCAAGAATAACGATACGAGCGAACTGGAGCCGCTTTTGCGCGCCGGGATGCATGCGGTGCTTAAAATGCGCAGTATGGCGCAACCGGTGATCGCCATGGTAAATGGCGCCGCCGCAGGCGCGGGCATGAATCTCGCTTTGGCTGCCGACCTTCGAGTGGCGTCGGAGAGCGCCACGTTTGGCCAGAACTTTATCAAGGTCGGACTATTCCCCGACTATGGCGGAACGTATTTTCTTCCTAGGCTCGTTGGATATTCCAAATCTGCAGAGATGTTTTACACCGGGGAAATGATCGACGCGCGAACCGCGTTGGATTTGAGAATCGTGAATCGGGTTGTTCGAGACGCTCAACTCGAAGCAGAAACCATGAAGTTGGCGCGCAAGATCGCGGATGCTCCTTCCGTTTCAATTCGCGCTATGAAGACCGTTTTGTTCGGTAACCGGAAGTTCGAACTTGAGAAAGCCCTCGATGAGGAGGTCGAGCAGCAGCTGAAATGTTTCAAGTCGCCGGATTGCCGCGAAGGCATCAACGCTTTCCTGGAAAAACGGCCGCCAAAATTTCATACCAAGTGACGCGAGCAGATCGCTTCAAAACAACTTTTTATCTGAAGGGATAACCGGGCTTGGACGAAATACAAATATCTCCGATAGAAGTGAAGAGCCGCATGGATCGCGGCGAAAAACTCGTGCTCGTCGATGTGCGCGAGCCATGGGAATACGAGTTGTGCCGCATCGAAGGGGCGAAATTGGTTCCGCTAGGCTCTCTGGCGGCGAACGTAAACGGTCTTCTCGGCGTGGATGAAGTGATTTGTTATTGCCACCATGGCATGCGCAGCCTGGATGCCGCTGCGTGGCTGCGGTTCCAGGGCATCGAAAAGGCCAAGTCTTTATCGGGCGGCATCGAACGATGGTCCACCGATGTCGATCCCCACGTACCTCGCTACTGACATATATCCCGCGCTAAAATCACTGATCTAACGGTTGACCAATTCCTTTTCGGAGCCTTCATGCCCAAAGCTAAACTTAAGTTTCTACAAAAACCGACTTGTACTACCTGCAGAAAAGCGAAAGCCTACCTGGAGAAGCTGGGTGCCGAGCTGGAGTTGCGCAGTCTCGACAAGCAAAAACTCAGCAAGGCAGAATTGGACGAACTGATCGGCGACCGCGACCATAAACAATTCCTGAGCTCGCGCAACGAGCTGTATCGCACACGAAATATGAAGGACCATCCGCCCACGCGTGCGGAGGCCATCCAATTAATGGCCGAAGAGCCCAATCTTATTCGCAGGCCCGTGGTGATGCGCGGCAAACGCCTCGTTCTGGGCTACGACGAAGACGCTTACAAAGAGCTGGTGAAATAGCGTTTGGCCCGCCTCATGAATCCCGACATTAAAACTATCGCGGTGATTGGTGCCGGCACCATGGGAAGAGGCATTGCCTACGCTGCGGCCTTTGGCGGCTACACCACCGTCTTGGAAGATATTTCTCCGCAAATGCTGCACGAAAGCATGCAGTGGATTACGAACTCTTTCGACGAGGGGGTTGCCCGAGGCAAAGTAGACCTTAAGATTCGCAATCACGCGTTGTCGCTGATCTCTACCGCTAGCTCTGTGGAGAATGCCATCCGCGACGCGGACCTCATCATTGAAGTGGTGCCCGAAGAAATGGAAATGAAGATGGAGTTGTTTACCATCTTCGACAAATTTGCCAAGCCCGACGCTATTTTTGCCAGCAATACTTCATCGCTGTCCATCAGCGACATGAGCGATTTGACCGTTTCTCGCGAACGTTGTATTGGTATGCACTTCTTCAATCCCGTCCCAAAGATGGAGTTAATCGAACTGGTGAAGACGCCTCTCACTTCTCAGAACACTGTTGATGTTTGCGCTGAAGTTGGCCGGCGGATGGGTAAAGAAGTGGTGTTGGTGCAGGAGTCTCCCGGATTCATCACCACTCGCGTGAACGCGCTCATCGGCAACGAAGCGTTTGCCATGCTGGAGGCCGGGATCGCCTCGGCCGAAGATATTGATAAGGCGCTGAAGCTCGGGCTGAATCACCCCATCGGTCCATTTGAACTTGTCGATCTTGTGGGACTGGACGTACGGTTAAGTATCCTTGAGTACCTCTACCAAACACTGGGAGAAAAATATCGCCCGAACCGTTTGCTGAAACAATACGTGCAAGAGGGCCGGCTCGGCCGAAAATCTGGTCGGGGCGTCTACGACTATTCCTGAAATCCGCGCGAGATTTTTGTCCAGCTCCGCTACCGGTTTCATTATTGAGGGCGGCAGCTACTCGGCTAACACTGTGCGGCGAAAATGGCTTTTGCATTTTCTGGAAAGTGTTAGACTGTAAAAAATCTTACGGCGATGGAGTTCGCCATAACCGTTCCGGATAAGCTTTTCTGGATCTGATGACTCCTGGCTGCCAGGCGGCGCCAGGAGTTTTTTGTTTTTAGTGATCTATTTCATGCGTTGAAGTTTTTGACGCCGCGGATCGGAGCGCACTTGAAAATTTTGTTGATCGCGTTATTTGGAGCTATCGGTACACTAGCCCGTTATGGACTGCAGGGGTTAGTGCAAGTCCGAACCGGCGGAACCTTTCCTTACGGCACACTCCTCGTGAACCTCACTGGCTGCTTTTTTCTCGGCTTGATTGTGCAGTTCACGATGAACCGCATGGTGATTTCGCCGGACTGGCGCGTGGCTATTGCCGTGGGATTTTTTGGCGGGTATACGACTTTCTCAAGCGTTGGATGGGAGACCGCCAAAATGATGGAAGACGGCGAATGGCTGCGGGCGTCGGCATACGTAACGGCGAGCGTAGTCGTTGGATTGTTTCTATCAATGGCGGGCATTCGGCTGGCTAACAAATTTTAAGAACCGCCGGAGAGATGGCTATGACGCATGAAAAGTTTGAAGGCGAGCGAGTACTGATGCGCATCCACGTGGGAGAGTCGGATAAATGGCACGGAAAATCACTGCACGATGCGATTGTAGAAATGTTACGGAAAGAGGGCTTCTCGGGTGCAACGGTCCTGCGCGGCGTAGGAGGATTCGGCGGCTCCAGCGTGTACCACACGGATAAGCTGCTACGAATGTCTCAGGATCTGCCGATTATTCTTGAGGTCATCGATACCGGCGAACGCATTGAGAAAATTCTGCCGCGTCTGGATGAGATGGTGGAGGGTGGACTGATCACGCTTGAAAAAGTGCGCGTAATTCTTTACCGGGCTGCCAAGCGATGAATGGTGAGCGTGTTTTTCTTCAGATGAAAACTAGTAATTGCTTGCCATAATTTTAAAATGCCTGAAGAACAAAAAACAGCGTCGTGGCTGAACCGCACCGTTCTGGGTGTCGGTCTAACCAGCCTTTTTAGCGATTGGAGTCATGAAACCGCCACCGCAGTGCTGCCCGCGTTTCTTGCCGTGATTGGGGCTGGGCCGGCGTGGCTGGGAGCTATCGAAGGCATCTCCGATGGACTCTCCAGTTTTGCAAAATTGGCCTCCGGGCATTTCACCGATCGGTTGAAACATCGCAAGCCTCTGGCGGTGACCGGTTACGCGTTTACGGCGCTGGCGACAGCGTCATTTGCATTTGCGACTCATGCCTATCACGTGTTGTTCGGGCGCACGGCGGCGTGGCTCGGTCGCGGCATTCGTTCACCGGCCAAAAAGGCGTTGTTGGCTGCCGATACTCCGCCCGGCGCTTATGGGCGGGCTTTTGGCCTGGAAAGATTGATGGACACGGTCGGAGCCATCGTTGGGCCGCTGACCGCCTTATGGTTGCTGGAGGTTACCGGACATTCCTACCGCAAAGTATTTTTGTGGACGCTGCTCCCGGGTTTATTGGCGGCCGTCTTGTTTTGGCTGCTGGTGCGAGAAAAGCCCATCGTCGCCAAGCCCAGGCAATCATTTTTTGGCGGCATACGCGCTTTGCCAATTCCCTTTCGCAGATTGCTTTTTGGCGTTGGTATTTTTGGCGCCGGTGATTTTTCACATACCTTATTGATTCTGTACGCGTCACGCATGCTTTCACCGTTGCACGGGCCTGCGCGTGCCGCGAGCATCGCGGTTGGTCTCTACACCATTCACAATGTGTTTTACGCCGGTTCGGCGTACCTGAGCGGCTGGTTAAGCGATCATGTTCGCCACCGCAAAGTCGTACTGGCCGCGGGATATGGTCTTGCGGTGGTGACGGCCGTTTTGTTGTGCCTGGCAACGCAGTCACTCTGGTTACTTGGAGTGATTTTTATTTTGGCCGGGCTGTACATCGGCACGGAAGAGGCTTTGGAGGATTCGCTGGCGGCCGAAATTGTGCCCAAGGAGCAGCATGGAATGGCCTTTGGCACTTTGGCA
Source organism: Candidatus Methylomirabilota bacterium (assembly GCA_035490135.1). Lineage (GTDB taxonomy): Bacteria > Acidobacteriota > Terriglobia > Acidiferrales > UBA7541 > Acidiferrum. The sequence goes on along the minus strand of DATHGV010000470.1, from coordinate 15,667 downwards.
GCTGTAAACGCCGGCGGCGATTTCATCTCGAGTCTCGTAATTGGCTTTCTTTGGAGTGCTGTAAACGTACAAACCGCTTTCGCGGTTTCCGCGATTCTCTTCTCCATCGGCGCGATCCTTATTCTTCGGCTGCGCACCTCCTGATTTGCTGTTGCACGGTGTAGCGCGCCGTGTTAGCTTTGGCGAACAAAAGGCGAATCACTTTGGAGGCCGAAATATGCCCGAATCTTTGGCCGTGCGCGCGGCGGCGGACACCTCATCCATTACCCGCGTGCGCGAAGTTCTCGACGGCTTTGCTTTGCGCGATCGCGAAGGCGAAATTTTGACTGCTGTGCGGCACTTCCCCGCCCGCGCCGCGCAGTGGGCGCCATTTCCCGCCTGGGTTCAGGCGGATTTGCGTGCGGCGTATAAAGCCAAGGACATCGAGCGGCTATATAGTCATCAGGCCGCAGCCGCGGAGGCTGCCCATGAGAAAAAAAACATTGTCGTCGTTACGCCCACCGCCTCGGGGAAAACGCTGTGTTACAACCTGCCGGTCATAAACGCGATTCTGGAGAATTCCGATACCCGCGCAATTTATTTGTTTCCCACAAAAGCGCTCGCACAGGATCAGTTAGCGGAAATTCATGACTTGAATCAACGGCTCGACAACCGCTTTGGTGTCTTCACCTACGATGGCGACACGCCCAGCGATGCGCGCAAAGCGATCCGCGAAAAAAGCCATATCGTACTGACCAATCCGGACATGCTTCATACCGGGATTCTTCCTCATCACACGCGGTGGACGCGGCTGTTTGAAAACTTGCGATACATCGTGCTGGATGAACTGCACACCTACCGCGGCGTTTTTGGCAGCCATCTTTGTAATGTGCTGCGACGTTTGCGGCGCATCGCGAATTTTTATGGCTGCCAGCCGCAGTTTATTTGTTGTTCAGCGACGATCGCTAACCCGGGAGAGCTTGCCGGCAAGCTGCTCGAAACGGATGTAGAAGTTTTGAATGCCAACGGCGCGCCGGCTGCGGAAAAGACCTTTGTGTTTTATAACCCGCCAGTTGTGAATCGCGCCTTGGGGATTCGGCGCAACTACATCAACGAAGCTTGCCGCGTTTCGCAGGAGTTTCTAAAGCGCGATCTGCAGACTATGGTCTTTGCGAATTCGCGTTTGCATACCGAACTAATGCTCACCTATTTGCAGCAGTCCAATCCGCAGCAGCCCGGCAGGCCTACCAACATTCGTGGTTATCGCGGCGGCTATCTCCCGAATGAGCGCAGGGATATCGAACGTGGCTTGCGCGATGGACAGATTCGAGGAGTGGTTTCCACTAGTGCCCTGGAGCTGGGCATTGATGTGGGCTCGTTGGATACCGTGGTCATGGCCGGCTACCCGGGAACAATCGCGGCAACGTGGCAGCGCGCCGGACGAGCCGGCAGGCGGAGCGGCAGTTCGTGCGCCGTGTTGGTGGCCTCCTCTGCGCCATTGGACCAATTCATCGTCAGAAATCCCGATTATTTTTTTGGTAATACTCCGGAACACGCGTTTATCCAGCCCGACAATCTAGAAATTCTCATCAACCATTTGAAGTGTGCGGCGTTCGAGCTGCCGATTGCGCCCAACGATCGCTTCGGAGATGTGGATGTTCAGGACCTTTGCGCGCGCCTGGCTGAAGCGGGCTTCTTGCACCGCGCTGGGGAAAATTATCACTGGACCCAGGAAGCCTATCCCGCTGATACCGTGAGTCTGCGTTCGGTGACCAGCGACAATTTCGTGATTATCGATATCACGAGCGCTCCGACCGTAATTGGCGAAGTTGATTTTTCGAGCGCCCTGACTACAGTGCATGAAAGGGCCATTTATATCCACGGAGGGCAGCAATCTCACGTGGAGCATCTGGATTTCAAAGGGCGCAAGGCCTACGTCAAGCGTGTGGACGTGGATTATTACACTGACGCGATTCGCTACACGCAGGTGCGCATCCTGGAATGTGCTGCGGAGAAGCGGTCGAGTAATTCAATTTCTGAAATTCCCGCGCTGCGATCCTTTGGAGACGTGCTGGTGCGATCGCAGGTGATCGGATTCAAGAAGCTCAAGCTTTTTACCAACGAAAATATTGGCGCTGGAAACCTGGAGTTACCCGAAAACGAAATGCACACCACGTCGTACTGGATCACCCTCGAGCGCCCGCTGCTTGAATCCCTGCCCTTTGCGATTAGCGAGCGGCAGAGTGGGATGTTTGGATTGCTACACGCACTCGCTTCGGTTGCCACGCTGCTGTTGATGTGCGACCGGCGCGATCTGGGCAGCGCCATTGGCGAGAAGCCGCCGCACCCGAATGATCAGGAATTCGGGATCGACGCGGTGCAACTTCGGGATCGGATTTCGCAGGATGCCAAGGAATTCTTTGAGCCAAATTTATATTTGTTCGACGCTTATCCGGGCGGAATTGGCTTTTCGGAACCCCTATACCGCGCCCATGACATTCTCATGCAACGGACGCGACAGTTGATCGTCACATGTGAATGCGCTGCGGGATGTCCGTCATGTGTGGGGCCTGCGGGTGATCTGGCGCCGCGAGCGAAGGAAGCTGCGCTGGCTATTTTAGATCGGCTTTGCAATTCGAACGGAGAGGCCCATTAGATGGCCGCACTCGATCACAAATTCTCGCGGCTGGCGGCATTAAAGCCCGCTGGTCTCGCGGCGGTACGAGCGACAACCCTGCGCGAGCCTTGCGAAGAAGATACGATGGCGCGGCTGCTTGGCGCCGGCGTGTCCACCAATCGTTTTGGCGAGCATCTTGCCGTGCGAAACTGGTTTTCCACGCCGGAATTTGTTGCTCCTCACTCAACCTGTTTACAGCTTCTTTCCCAACAACGCGTCGAAGTGATTTCTCGTCGCAAGCGCGCTGCGCTGGAAAATCCCGAAAAGTGGCTCTTTCTGGACACCGAGACCACCGGACTCGCTGGCGGCACCGGAACTTATGCCTTCTTGATTGGTCTGGCATGGTGGGATGCCGGAGGTCTGCAGGTCGAGCAATTGTTCATGCGCGATTTTGCGGAGGAGCATTCGGTGCTATGCCAGCTTGCAGCCCGGCTCGCTGAGCGTCCGGTCCTTGTAACCTTCAACGGCAAAACATTCGATTGGCCGCTTCTGGAAAATCGCTTTAGGATGACTCGTTCAATTACCGTGCCCAGCCTGGCGGCTCATCTGGATTTGCTTCATCCCGCGCGCGCGCTTTGGAAATACCGCCTGGGAACGGTGCGCCTCACTGATCTGGAGCGCGAGGTTTTAAATCCGGCGCTGCTTGGATGGCACAGAGAAGGTGATGTGTCCTCGAAATCTATCCCGCAGTTTTATTTTGATTACCTCCGCGGTGGGCCGCCGGAACCACTGCTTGGTGTCGCTCGCCACAATCAAATGGATCTTCGAGGACTGGCGGCGCTGTTTGGAAAAATTAATGCGCTGCTCGCCGAAGACGCCAATCCTGACGAGGAAGTCCACGGTCTGGACCTTTTTGGACTCTCAAAGTTTCTACATCGCCGCGGGGATAAAGGCCGTGCGCGACTGGCCTGCTCTCAAGCCGTCGACCTGGGTTTGCCGGTGGAATTTCATTCGCGAGCGCAATACGACTTGGCGCTAATGGCCAAACGACAAGGCGAGCATCAACGTGCGGCGGAGCTCTGGCATGAAATTCTGGCCAATTCCGCGGACGCCATTCACGCCTGCGAGCAGCTCGCAATTCACTACGAGAAGCGCGTCAAGGATTACCAGCGTGCGCTTGAGTTTGCGCACCGGGCTTGTAGGCTATTGCGTACGCAGGTTAACCGGGCGAACGTGTTCGCGCGGAGCGGATTTGCGCGACGCGAAGATTTATCGACGAAACGAATCAAGCGGCTGGAAGGCCGATTAACAAAGCGCACCGGAAGATTACTGTCGCTGGCCGATACCAGCGGCGCCGGAACGGTCTGAATCGTCCTTGGGAAGGCTGGTCATCGTTATGTCGGCAGGCTTTGCGCGGTCCAGCGGCGCTTCGGGTGAAGCGGGCCAGCCAATCGCTTTAGTGGTGCCGTCAAACACCGCTCGCGTGGTGCCTTCGACGCTCAGGCACTCGGCCTCCAGGCATCGCAGATAAACTCCGCCTTCCAGTGAATCGAAAGAAAAGAAGTTCGGGCGTCGCAATAGCTTGGAGCGCTCATCGTATTTCTTTTCCAGAGCCTCAGAATATTGCCCGAAAAAACGCACCGTTTCGGCGGTGGTGTTGAGACGTAGCAGACTTACCAGCACAAGGCGGTTCGTTCGTTTGTGTTCGTAAACCGCGTAACGATCCCCGTCCCATGCCGCAGCGAGAGTTTTGGCGCGATCTTCACCAAGAAATTGTTTCAAGACTTCCTTCCAGCCAAACTCACCCATGATGTTTTCTTCCAGCTTGGTCCAATCCGAACCCAACAATTTGCCAACGTCCGGCAGATTCTCCGATGAAGGCGTTTTGCCTGAGTGATAAAGCGCCGGATGCATAATCTGTTGCGTGGAAATGGGCGGTTTGGAAAAAACTGCAGGAAGTCCCGCCCAGCCGGGGCCTTTCAACAGATCAGCGGAAAATGTAAGGCCAGCGAAATAGGGAAACACCAACGCGTCTTTCAAAAAGGGAGGCGCCTTTTTCAAGGCTGGCGTAGCACCCATATCACCGACCAGCGCGCCGGGATCGATGTCCGGCAGGTCCGCAAGTGATCGACCGCTTTCGTTCAGTAAATAATCGATCATGGCCGCCATGGCGCTGCCTTCGAGGACCGATTCTCTGGCGAGTTCGCCATCATCGTTGGGCCTGGCAGCTTTGACCCACGCTTCAATCTGAAAATGCTGATCCTCCAGAGCATGGGTCAACTCGTGAGCCATGACCATTTTTTGATCCGCTAGAGGAATCCAATCCGCAATGTAAAATTCGTGTGCTTTGGGATCATAAAGGCCGGCAATCTGCTCGGTCAGCAGATCGACCATAAACGAATCGATATCAAAGCCCTTGGGAAGGAGGCCAAATGCTTCCGCGCTACGAGCGGATGCGTAGCGCTCAGCGGGCTCTTTGTCCTCATTCATTTCGCTTATGACGTACGCGCGAATTTCTTCCCGGGATCGAAGAGTCTTCTTAACGGGACTGCGCAGTTTCAAGCCGGTAATTTGGCTCATTTGCGCGAGGACTTCGTCGGCTGCGGCGGCGAATTCAGCAGCGGCCGCGGACCTGCCCGGATCCGGCGCGGTAACAGCAGGAGATTTTTGTGCAAAGGCGCCATCGCTGGCGAGGAATAGAACCAACAGGGTCAATACGACCGTGCGAACAGAAATAGGAGTTCGTAAAAAACGCATCGTCTTGCAGAATAACAGATTCAAGAGTTCTTTCGCTGGATAGGCATGGCGGCAATTCTTCCATCAAAAGTTCCTGTTCCGGATTCTTAACAAGATGGTAATAGTAGTGTACCCTGCTCGTTGGTATTCCTTGGGTCTGAGGAAAAAATGCTACCAGGTCTACGTTTGCGGCGCGTCCGCGAGCACTTGGGATTGACGTATCGCGACGTGGAGCGTTGCAGTTACGAGATCGCCGCAAAGCGGGGCCGGCCGGAATTCATTCTGCACATCAGCCGCCTGGCGGACATGGAGAACCGTAATGTGGTGCCGGGACTGCATAAATTGTATGCGCTGGCGGTCGTCTATCATTTAAACCCCGCAGAGATCTTCCGCTGGTACGAAGTGCCGGTAGATGAGTTTTTTGCGGACGGAGCCATGTTCCCTGCTCCGCAGACGCATCTCGGCTCGCCGCCGGCATCGCTACGCGTTCCACTGCGATTTGATCCTGCTTTTGATCCGGCACGCACCACCTATCTTTCGCGGATGGTGGAGCAGTGGGGTAACTTAGAAGGTACCCTGCTCGATGGCCACCAAAAATGTCGTTACGGGTACATAGGTTTAAATGACCGGCGAATGATGCCGTTATTGCGGCCCGGAAGTATCGTCATGGTGGACGTGTCGCTGCGGCGAATACAGGGCGTGGATTGGACGTCGGAATATGATCGCCCGCTATACTTTGTCGAAGTGCGAGAAGGCTACCGCTGCGGATGGTTTCATCAGGACGGCTCTCGCCTGGTTATGCAACCGCACCCGCTGTCGCGCTGTATGCCGGAATGGTGGCAAATGCCGGACGAAGCGGAAATCGTTGGGCGAGTGACCGGTGTGGTTACACGGTTGAACGAGCCGTGGAACAATTGGGCTGAAGTATTTCCAGCAGCGCACGCAAGTTCGAACAGAAAAGCTCCTTGAGATAATCCGGAGCGTGTTCCGGCAGCAACACACGATAAGCTTCCATGCGCTGCCAATGCACCGCGCTAACCTCGCGGCCAACCTCCATAGCGTCTAAACATGCGCGCAAATCCGCTTCCTGGTTAGCTAGCGGCGTCTCCAAAATTTTCTCAAAGACTTGTTCGTGACAAATCTCCAGGGCCTGTTGAATGGCGGGGTTCGGGTACAGTGCCGCGAGACCCGCATGTTCGTATCTCCCGCTGGATAAATCCCGCAACGAAGCGATATAGGTCAAGCGCGAAAGAAGTCCTGGAATTCCCGCCAAGGTAGTCATGGTGAAATCCTGAATAATCAGCCGATTCTGTTGGAGTTGTGTGAGTGCTTCCATAAAGGTCCGGGCTGTTCCGCGAGCAGAACTTTTTAAACCGTCAATGTTGAACTTTCTTGTTTCCGTTCATGGTGAGCCTAGGAGGCTCCAACGTGAACAGAAACAAGTTGTGTCTAGCGTTTTTAGCTCTTGCCGCGTTGATAGTAACGCCAGCCAGTGCAATCGTCAATTTTAACGATCAAGTTAATGTCGCCGAGGGTGCTCCCATACCCCCGCCCCTGCCGCCGATCGCTTCCTTCGTTGCTTAAACCGAAAGGTCCGCAGCGTTTGATTCGCACAAGACGTTGCGGACTTTTTGGTCCTCCGAGATCACTTCTGACGAACTCCCAGCGGCTGAAGTTATCATTTGGTACCTACTAAAAAGGGTATAAAAGTGATAGCATTCCCGCTTGGTTACAAACCTGCCACCGTTTGTTCAAATTCTGTGGGCGACCAGCATCACGGTGCAATTGGCGCTCTGCGGAATTCTTATTTACTTTCGGCATTTTCGCAAATTGCCTTTTTTCACCGCGTATGTGTGCCTCAACATTGCCCAATCGTTGTTTCTTTATCCAATTTATCTACACTATGGCGCATATTCTCATACCGCCATGCTCGCAGGCTGGTGGTCGGAAGGTATCACTCTGCTGGCTCGTATCTTCGCCACTCTCGAAATATTACACGTGGTGTTGATTGCTTATCGAGGCATCTGGGGCTTGGCGTGGCGGCTGCTCGCGACAACTTCAGTAGTGGTTTTCGTATGCGTGGTCGCGGCTTCCTGGGGAGATGCAGACCGGGCACTGATGCGCGCAGACCGAGGTTACCATTTAATTTTCGCTGCTGCGCTTATCTCCTGTCTGGCCTTGATTCGTCACTATTTGATCCGCGTTGGAAAGGTTTACAAGGTTTTGTTGGTGGGATTTTGCTTTTATTCGTGCGTCAAGATTTTACTGAACACTGTTCTGTACGACTCATTGTACCAACAACGCTCACAGTACACAGCTATCTGGCAAGTCCTGGTGATCTCCCCTTACTTAATAGTCCTTCTATTTTGGGGCGCGGCTTTACTGCGTCCGTTGCCGAAGATGCGGGAGCAACAGGCAGTCCTGCCCACTTCCCTCTACGGGCGGATTTCCCCTGAAATTAATCTTCAACTCCAGGCTATCAACAAAAAGTTGATGAACTTCTGGAAAATAGAGGCGCAGCAGTGAATTACTCCGCGGCAGTGTTTGGAAGCATAGGCCTGTTGCTACTGCTGGCGATCGCATGGTTGGCATTTTCGGGAACGCGCCGCCGACCAGAACAAGCCGTCCGAAAGGGAGGCCGAGAGCGAGAGTGTCTTCATATCTCCAGCCTGCCACAAATCAAGCAGGCGTTGGCAAATTCGGACTTTATCTATCTCGAGCAACAGGGATACCCGGCGCTTGCCAAACGGATTCGAAAGGAACGGCGGCGCATTGCGCTTAATTATCTAGCCTGTTTGCGGGTTGAATTCGAGAAACTGCTGCACCTTGCACGCATGGTTGCGGTGATGTCTCCCAACGTTGCTGTGGCGCAGGAGGTTCAGGGTTTGCGGCTGAACTTGGAATTTTCGTACCGGTATTATTTGATTTACTTCCGATTGGTCAGTGGCGTAGCTCCGCTGGAGGCCATCGGGAGTCTTAGCAATATGGTCAGTGCGTTGACGATTCGAATGGAAACAGCCATAAGCGAGCTCGGTGAGCGGGCTGCGTTAGTCGCAGAGCTATTACCTCACAACCGTGGGTTGGACGCGGGTGGCTAGCAGCACATTGACAGCATCCAAAAGTTTCGTCTTATCCAGAGGCTTTTTCAAAGTGAACCCGGCAGTAACCTTTTCGTCAAAGATGTCATTCCGCGAGCCTGGCGTGTACATTCTAACCACACGCTGAGAAAGCGCCGGTCTGTGTTCGATAAGCCAGTCGAAGAAACTTTTCGTGAGATGAGCATCCGCAACGTCGCAGTCCGCAAGAATAACGTCAAAATCGTATTTGTCGATAAGACCGTTGAGCTCGTCCCTATTTTTCGCGGTGTGAACTTCGTACCCAAGTGCATCGAGGATTCCATTCAACGATTGCAATACGGCGTGGTCTGAATCGACGCACAGGATCAACCCGGGTCGTTCGGTGTTTTCCGGTTGTGAGTTTCCGCTCTGCGACGTTGGGGAACCGTCCAGCGGCAATTCGATGGTAAACGAAGCTCCGCGATGAGGAAGATTGCGGACGCGAATGGTGCCGCCGTGCTCAGTCACAATTCCATAACAGATGCTTAAGCCCAGACCGGTTCCCTTGCCTACTGGCTTGGTAGTGTAGAAGGGATCAAAAACGCGAGAGGCCTCCTGGACGCCGGGGCCGCTGTCGGTAAATTCCACAAAAACTCTGGTCTTGTCAGAACGGGTGGTCACCCATAAATCACCGTCGGCGGAACTTTCCAAAATTGCATCGACGGCATTGTTTACCATATTAAGAAAAACCTGCTGCAATTGATGAGGATCAGCGGACATAACCGGAAGGTCGGGTGCTAAATTTAAATGCACGCGAATATTGCTCATGCGCAAGTCGTAATCGCGCAACGCCAGAGTGTCTTCCAGGATGTGATTAATCATGGTGGGCAGGCGTTCAGGTTTGTGCTGGCGGGCGAAGCTCAACAAATTTTGCACGATGCGATGAGTGCGCTGCGCTTGCTTGTAAAGCTTTTCGGAATATTCCATTCCCTGCGGGCCCATCTGGCCGCTGGCGCTCAGTAACTGGCTGTAACCGAGAATAGCGGTCAGCGGATTATTCAATTCGTGAGCAACGCCCGATATAAGCTGCCCGACAGCTGCCATTTTCTCGCTATTCAAAAGCTGTTCCTGGGTGCGGCGAAGATTCTGATAAGCCTGGCGCGACTCGTCGTATAGCAGCGCTCTTTCCGTAGCGTTAGTGATTTGGCTGCCAACGGCGATGAGCAAGTTGGCGTCAGCGGGAGAGAATTCACGCGCCGTACGGCTGCCTACCACCAATCCGCCGAGAGGCCGGCCTTTAGACCAAAGCACCACCACGTAAGAAGAAACGATCCCTTCTTTTGTCAAGGCGTCGCGAAAAATCTGCGGCAGCGCAAGCCCGTGAGAGGACAAAAAGGTCGCGTGTACAGCTTTAATGTGTTCCAGCAACTCTGGTTGCAGCGCGACCGCCGGCAGGTGGCGCGCGTACTCAGACCGCTGGCCGACGCCGGCGACGCGCCGCAGCGTCGTGCCGCTCTCATCGAAAAGAAATATGGACGAGGTATCCAGGCCGAACAACTCGGACAGCTGAGTTAATGTCCTGCGGAGCGAATCGGTCAGGTCCATGGATTCGGTGAGGGTCTGAGCGATGGAATTCAATACCATCAGCTCACGATTTCTGCGACGGATTTCGTGCTCAGCTCTTTTTCGTTCACTAATGTCCAGCACGAATCCCTGGTAGGCGGTGACGTTCCCGGAATTGTCGCGGATGGCCACCGAGGATTCGAGCACGCTTCGCACTTCCCCATCCTTGCGCCGCATATCGAATTCGAAGTCCGCGACATTGCCATGTTCATGCAGCAGTCTTTTCAGCCGCTCGCGGTCAGAAGCGTTTACGTAAAGAGAACCGGCGATGTCGACGTTCAGCAGTTCTTCGCGGGAATCGTAACCGGTCATTCGAAGCAGCGCGTCGTTGAAATCCAGGAAGCGCCCCTGCGGAGTGGAAATGAATACCCCTTCCTGTACGTTGGCAACCAGAGTGCGATATTTTTCTTCCGCGCGTTTGCGGTCGGTAATGTCCTTAAGTACATGTACGGTACCCAGAGGATTTCCCGCGGCATCCGAGAAAGTAGAATTTGAGGCCAGAAAATAGCCTCGCAGCCAAGGGTCCGGATCGTCGCCTTCACCGGCCACGCCTTCGCAAAAAGGACAGATCTCGTAGTTCACGCCATTCCGTGGCAGCAGGTTCAAAACCGTGCGACCTATCAGCGCCTTGAAGTCCCTGCCTAACAAATGGCTCAACCGCTGATTCGCGCGCAAAATACGGCCTTGTCCGTCGTGCACCAGGATCGGATCGCCGATGGAGTCAAACGTGTAAGCCCATTGCTTTTGAACGGTGGTGAGTTGCTCGAAGAAATTTACGTTCTGCAGGGTTAAACCAAGAAGGTTGCCGATATTGACAAGATATGCGATTTCATCTGCTTGGAAGCGCTTTTCTCGCGTGGTGCCCACGCTGAGAATTCCCAATGGGCCGCTCTTACCGCGAAGCACAATCGTAACCATTTCTTTTACCGCCGGCTCGGCGACACTCGGCCATATATCTCGATCGGTCTCGGGATATAAACGCAGAAAGTCTGAGGATCCTTCGTGAAATAATTTTGCCAACCACGGCTCCGTCAGTTGCAGCTGGGCGCATCCGCCCAGAAATGATTCACTAAAGCCTACAGAGGCACGTACTGCTACTTGCGCCGCGGAGCCTTCTCCTTCAATCAAGCGAATCAGGCCGTGCGTCGCACTCAAACTTTCCACAACTTGAATCAGTACGCTGTCGAGAAGTTCGCGGACAGAAAGGCTCTGGGTGCTCGCAGTGGTCAGCAGCGTGAGCCTGCGCATCTTGTCATTCAATTCATCGGTGCGCGCACGGCCACTCTCCAGCACCACCACAATCATGGCGATGCCCATCGCCACGCCTAACAGATCGTCAAAGGCCATGCGCAGTAGAAATACCGGCGATTCGGCCCACAATGGCCGGTCTAGCCCGTGGAGACCACATGCAAAAAGCAGGCCTGCCAGCAACTCTGCGCCGTGTCCTGAACCATATCGCTCCTGGGTAGCACGCCCCCGCCAGAGCATCCAGCCGGCCACCAGCAGCACTACGCTTTCGACGATAGCCGTGGCCCAGCGACCCAGAAGGATGTGCTGTCCATTGGCCTCGAGATAGAAGACCGTTGCAAGGATCAAGGCCATCGGCGGAAAAATCGGCCAACGTAATCGGTCAGATGTCACCGTGTACTGGATGACCGCAATCAGAAATAACAGTGCGGAGGCGACATGTCCCACCACCAGCATGACCCCGATGCCCCGCACAGGTGTGATTGCCAGGGCTGCTTCGCTCATGGAAGTCAGGGTAAAGACCGACCAGCCGATCATCCAGGAACGGAAATAATTGGAATGATGATCCCTGCGAAAAAGAAGAAACAGGACCAGCAAAACAATAGAGGACGCGGCTTCAAAGAAAGCGATGCTTAACAGGCCTTGATTTTCTAACACGATGCGCCCTTTCCACGCAGAGATGCCGTACTTCGAGCTGGGCAGCTACGGCGGGAGACTCATGAATGGACCACAAAAGCTATAAGAGAGAAGCCTATCGCGACGCTAACACGCTATTTTCTGACTAGGCAAGGCTTCGCCATTTGGGGTGTGCCGTCCCATATAATGACTACAGGGAGCCAACCTAGTGCCAACCGAAGTGGAGATGGAAAATATCCTTGTCGTAGATGACGAGGAAGCAATTCGGGAAGTGGTCTCGACTATGCTGGAGTCCAAAGGCTATCACTGCACGACTGTGCCTAATGGTCGAGCCGCTCAGGAACAAGTAAAGCGCTCTACGCCGGACCTGGTTCTAAGCGACATGATTATGCCCGAAATGGACGGGCTCAAGTTGCTGGAGTGGATGCGCCAGTACGATCCTGAAGTCCCGGTGATCATGGTGACCGCCATCCATGATATTTCCACTGCGCTGGAGTCCATTCGCAGGGGCGCCTACGATTACATCTTGAAGCCGTTCGAAAAGGACCAGTTATTTCTGGGCGTCGGGCGAGCTTTGGAACACCGCAGGCTGATCACCGAGAACCGCAGTTACCAGCGCAACCTTGAGCAACTGGTTGAGGAGCGCACGGTGCAACTGACCGGCGCAATTGCGCAGCTGGAGCAATCCTACGATGACACTCTGGAGGCGCTGGGTAGCGCCCTGGACTTAAAAGATGCCGAAACCGAGGGGCATTGCCAGCGCGTGACTGCGTTTTGTATATCCATCGCCAAAGAGATGGACGTGCCAGCGGCTTACTTACCGATCCTGGCTCGAGCGGCGTTTTTGCACGACATTGGAAAGATGGCCATCCCCGACAGCATTCTACGCAAGCCTGGTCCTTTGGACGACGAAGAGAAGCAGATCATGAGGAAGCACTGCGATATCGGTTACAACATGCTTATTCGTATACCATTCCTGCGCGATGCCGCAGAAATCGTGCTAGCCCACCAGGAATTTTTTGATGGCTCTGGTTACCCGAGGAAATTGAAAGGCGAAGAAATACCGCTCGGAGCACGCATTTTTACCATTGCCGATTCCATGGATGCCATGATCAGTGACCGACCGTATCGTAAAGCCCTTCCAATGTCGCATGCGCGTGGTGAAATTAAGCGCTGTTCCGGCACGCAATTCGATCCCAAAGTTGTGGATGTGTTCATGGACATCCCGGAGGAACACTGGATCGAGCTACGCGAAAATCTGGGTTCGCCGTTCCGGCTTGCACATCTCAAGAATCTTTCCTGAATTTCTGATCAATTGAAGCGACCAAATCCCTGATGCCGGCGGCGAACGGTAGCTCTGGGGTGATCAGGCTCACCACCAAATATCCATCGGCGGGAAAATCGTAGAAATGACCGGGGTGGACATACACCCCGTGGGTATTCAACAACTCCAGCGCGAGCTCTCCGTCGCTGCCGGTCAGTGGCACCTTGAGTATGGCGTACCAGCCGCCTTCCAGATTTAAGCGCGCGCACAATTTCTGCGTTGAGAGCAGCTTGTCTAGTTGCGCGAGATTTTTCTGTGTGCGCTCCACGCATTGCTGCTGGAAATTGTGACGCAGCTCCAGCAAGACCGGCAGAGCCAGTTGCATGGGAGTATTCATAGATAGATAGGTATCCGCGATCATCTCCAGTCTTGCAACCGCTTGATGTTTCAGCGCTTGGGGACCCGTCGCAATTAACCAGGAAACTTTCATCTGTGGCAGGCCCGAAATTTTGGATAGACCGCTCATGGTGAACGTCAACGCTTTGTCGTTGCAGGCAAAGGTAGGAGTGATGTCGTTGCCGAGGGAGAAATCCAGAAACACTTCGTCGGCAATGAGCGCGAGGTTGCCCTCCAAACAGAACTGGTTCAAGCGATGCACGTCCTTGGCCTTGCAGAAATGCCCTGTCGGGTTATTTGGATTTACCACGATAATGGCGCGGGTGCGCGGAGTGATGGCGCGTTGCAAAGCGTGGAAATCAATCTGCCAGCCATAATCGTAAATTAATGGATAGCGTACCGTGGCCACGTCTTGAATATCGGCAAGAAAATTGAAAAGCGGGTAGCCCGGCTGCGGAATCAACACTTCATCGCCGGGATTGCACAGGGTGCGAAAGAGAAATGAGTACGCTTCGCTGGTGCTGGTGGTTAAGAAAATGTCATTGACGTTAATCGCGCAGCCGCGCGATTGATAGTAATCGACGACCGCGCTGCGTGCCGGCAGCAGACCCTGAGGAACCGGGTCGTAATGCACACTTGCCGGATGGCTGAGCGCTCCCAGAATCTGTTCTGTCTCAAAATGAAAACCACATTTCGTCGGGTTCGATTCGGTTAAGTCAGTTACCGGTTTACCGGAAGAAAGCTGATTGGCCAACGCTTTGCTTAGTGGGTTAGGTTCCAGGTTCCACGCTGTACGGTCGGAAAACATCTGCGGAAGGGTACCATGCCCGGCGAAAAGCTCCTCAATCGCCATTATTTCATCGCTGATTTATCGGCCTAGATAAAGGAGTACCGCCAGAAAGACCCACAGCGCGTCGAGAAAATGCCAGAAATGAGAAGTGACTTCCGCGGCGGTCGCTCGAGTGACCTTGGCGCGATCAAAATTGCGAAACGCGACGAACAGCAGGGCGGCTACGCCCGCGACGATGTGTACTGCGTGCGCCCCAGTGAACAAATAAAAAAAACTGCTCGAAGGATTGCTGGCCAAGTATACGCCTTGAACCACAAGCCGGCGCCACACAAGGATTTGTCCACCGAGGAAAATCAGACCCAGAGCCGTGGTTATGGCCCACCACGTGCGATATGCAGATCGATCCGATCGCGCCAGACACCGGCGGGCGATTTCCAGTGTGACGCTGCTGGCAAGCAGAATCGCGGTGTTTACCCAAACGAAAGCGGGAAAATGAAAAGAAGTCCAACCGGACTTAACGCCCTTGCGAACGAGATAGGCGCTCACCAGCGTCATGAAAAACATAAGGATGGAAACAATCGCTACCGCGATGCCGCTGTAATACCGCTTTGGTGAGGTGCGCCCGGAATTTCTCCGTTTTGAGCTGTCATCGTCTCCCCCATCGCCGCGAGCTGGTGGCTTCCCTCCTCCGCCACCCCCGCCAATGTTTTCAATAATTAGTTCGATATCTTGAATATCTACTGTGGATGGCACGATAACCTCGATGCAGCCTCAGAACCAGGAAGAGAGGGAATGGAAGCTCAGAAATTCACCGACTGACTAACTCCGGCATGCCGATAAACCGTTTGC
Organism: Candidatus Methylomirabilota bacterium; assembly: GCA_035490135.1. Classification (GTDB taxonomy): domain Bacteria; phylum Acidobacteriota; class Terriglobia; order Acidiferrales; family UBA7541; genus Acidiferrum. Next base: position 473 of record DATHGV010000470.1, on the reverse strand, counting down.
TGCAGAAAAATGGTGCGGTCGAGAGGACTCGAACCTCCACGCCTTGCGGCGCTAGCACCTCAAGCTAGTGCGTCTGCCAGTTCCGCCACGACCGCCCCGTGTTGTCAGCTATTTACAGACTCCTTATTCGCATCGCGCCGAAAGTCGTGCAGCAAAACTGAAACCTTGGCGGCTTTGGACATCTTACGACAGCTCACTCGGAAGTCCAATACCTGATCCCCGTTCAGCCACATGAATAAGAAATCCCGCTTACCGCGGACAAAACTGGTCTCGACCACCTGACGTTTGCGGGCATCGATTTTCCACAAACGCCAATTGCTCCCATACGTGACTCCGAAGTCCCGCCAGCATCTATTACCGGAGGGGTCGGCTTACCGCTGCTGGTTGGGTTCAGGCTGATCATCGATTACTCACACAATCGGCTCTATGCCATCCCGGATGACGTTGCGACAAAGAAACCCATACAAAAGGAC
>DATHGV010000469.1:0-2628 GCA_035490135.1 Candidatus Methylomirabilota bacterium | reverse complement strand
TCGTGTGGGTACTGCTTATTCCGCGATGTTCTTGCTCGGCCTTTCGCTGCATCGCCCCACGCAACTGCAGTTGTCGAAAACAATCCCGTGGACGTTTCGGCTCCTCGGAGTCGCGCTTGTCGTGATCGGTCTTTCCTGGACAATTGCCTGGCGCTCGATGGCGATGTTGCCTGGCGCGGTCGGAGTCGGCAATGCCAAGCAGCTCGCGATTGTCGCCAGTCGCGGGCACAATTTCAGCGAGGCAATCAACCTGACTACCCGCGCATTGAATTGGGCGCCACTCGATTGGGAACTTTATTATCTGCGCGCTACCGCTGAGGTCGGACAACATGAGCCGGCGCATAAGGCGCTGGATGATTTTCGGCGTGCCCGCTTTCTCGAGCCGAATTCCGAGTCGGTGCCGTTACAGGAAGGTTTCGTCTGGCTGCGCGTGCGGCCGGACCTTGCTCTGGTTGCATGGCGTGAAGCTCTGCGCCGCGCGGGAACAGAACGCAAGGATATCTTTCGCACGATTATGTTTACCGCCAAGCTGCGCGATCCGGCGGCGCGCCAGATTATCAGGCAGCTTGCGTTTAGTGAACATGACCTGGCGCTCGTTTATTTTGCGCAGTTAAACGCCGAAGAATTTCGGCCCGCCTTCAGCAAGTTTTTCGATGCCGATCCGGACTTGGTCGCGATGAAGCCGGAAGAAAAACGCGAGTTTTTCCAACTTTGGGACAGCCGCGGCGACATCAACGCGCTTATCGCCGCGGTCAAAAAACATCCCGATTGGTTGCAATTCACCTGGCGCACTGTCGCCAAATATCGCGGCACCTCCGGCGATTTCCGGGGCGCCTGCGAATTGATGGAAAAATTTGATAGCAACGTTGTTTTCCCGCCGGAAGAAAAAGGCCAGTCAATCGAACAGTTGCGGGGACGAGTTTTCCGCGACACGAATAATTTTTCTGCGGCCTACACCCTCTATCGCCAGCAAATGAATCGGGGGTTGATCGACGAGGCGCTCGCCACCATCCGACATTTTACCGTGACCAGAAAGCCGCCAGCTTATTTCCACTTATTGGAGGCTCACGCCTGGGCGGCAAAAGGGAACTGGGAACGTTCCTGGAATGCCTGGCAGGCCTTTGAAAAGGCGAAAGCTCTGAATCACTAACTGTGCTGTAGTTCTCGTCGTACGTGTTTAGCGTTACCCTGCTGTATCCCATTTCATTAACACCTCGCTTCAGCGAGGTGCATGGCCGGGTCTACTACCACAACCGCTTTGGCGGTTTACTCGTTCACCAACAAGAAATCGCTGAAGCGGGTTGGGTCTCTCTCAGGCGTCGATAACACCCAGCTAAAGAAGGGTGTTAATGAGAGAGTCGACACTAAACACGTAGTTTTCGTCGTCACTAGTGTGACGCGTTAGGAGAGATTGCCATCGCATAGGTAATGAACCCGCAAATAACGGTCATAACCACCATCGCGGTGATAAAAACAACGTCGGCCGCGCGCTCAATTAGATGCATCCGCCGAAAACTTCGGGCCCGCAGGGCGCCGTAGGAAAGGACACATGACGTAAGAAACAACACAGCGTCGCTTGCGAGGAGGTCGTCCGCCAGGGTATCGCCTTGCCCAGTGTGATAATGACGCGGATCAGACCGATGACCGTAAGGCAAACACCAACCATCGCCGATGAGACAGTGAAAATGTGAATGCAAATGTCTTCTTCCAGCTTTGTTTTATCATTGCCGCTTAAAGCGGTAGGGACGCATCTCCGAGGCGTCCCATACTTGGTTTTATATTTGGGACGGCTCGGAGAGTCATCCCTACCAAAGGACGGCGGACCTTTACGCGATTTACTTTGCCAGCGCGGCCTGGGCCGCGGCGAGGCGCGCAATGGGGACGCGGAATGGACTGCAACTGACGTAGTCGAGCCCGAGCCGGTGACAGAATTTCACTGAATCGGGATCGCCGCCGTGTTCGCCACAAATACCTAGTTTGATTTTCGGCCGCGTCTTGCGGCCCTTCTCGATCGCGATCTGCATCAACTGGCCGACGCCGTCCTGATCCACGGTGGCAAATGGATTGCGTTTCACGATCTCCAGCTCGGCGTAATGCGGCAAAAATGATCCGCTGTCATCACGGCTCATGCCAAGCGCAGTCTGAGTAAGATCATTTGTGCCGAAACTGAAGAACTCTGCCGTTTCCGCGATCTCGTCTGCGGTCAAAGCACCGCGCGGCACTTCAATCATTGTCCCGACCAAATAACTGACTTTCGCTTTTTTCGCCGCCTGCACTTCCTGTGCGACGCGACGCACGATCTCCACTTGCAATTCGAGTTCTCTCTTAAAACCGACCAGTGGGATCATTACTTCCGGATGCACCTTGGTTCCACTCTTTTGCACCTCCGCTGCCGCTTCGAAAATCGCGCGCACCTGCATTTCAGTTACTTCCGGAAATGAAATTCCGAGACGGCAACCGCGATGGCCGAGCATCGGATTTTGTTCGTGCAATTCGTGGACACGCCGGGCGATCTCCTCCTGGCTGACACCGATTTTCTCCGCCAGCGCGCTTTGGGCAGCGTGATCTTGTGGGAGAAATTCGTGCAGCGGCGGATCAAGCAAACGAATCGTTGCGGGTTTTCCTTTG
>DATHGV010000468.1:0-2966 GCA_035490135.1 Candidatus Methylomirabilota bacterium | reverse complement strand
AGCTTGTCTATAATGTTCTCGAATGCCTTCAAGTCTTCGCTGCTCAACTTGAGTTGCCCCTGGCTGTCGTGCACAAGAAGCACGCGAGCGCCAAAGCCGAGCTGACGAACAAAGGAGACAACTTCATCAGCTTCCTCTGGAGGACAGGCGCCGATGACCGCACTGATAACCACTTCAAACCGGGCATGGTCTCGCAACCATTGCAGGCGCTTCTTCAGGTTGTTCAGAACCTTTTCCGTCGTTTCGTTCGCCCGAACCCCGTCGATGGAAAGCTGCATCCTTTGCAGTCCGGCCTTATTGAGCGTCTCAATCAGCTCCGGCCGTAAGAGGAATCCGTTCGAGATCATGCTCGTGCGGTAGAAGCGAAGCTCGCGGCAGGTACGAATGATGCGGGGAAGGTCCGGATGCATGGTGGGTTCGCCGCCCGTAAGAGAAATCCCAAACGTTCCAAGTGCCTTGAGTTTCCGGAGGCGTTCCTCCAGTATTTCCACCGGCACGGGCTCGCTGACTTTGTCATACTCGGAGCAATATCCGCAGGATAGATTGCAGCGCCGAATCACGACCATCTGGGCGAGAAACGGGCTGTAGCGGAGGCGAAAAAACATGCTCGGGGTGGTCAGAGATGCTGCCGGAGATAGACTTTGGGCAACCACAGGACCTTGGCATACCACTGAGTCACCATGGGAGCAAGCGACCTGGGTCGAAGAAAACAGCAGGACTTGCGGAGTAAGAACGCGGTGTTTACTAGTGACGAGGGCCGGAGCGGACCTCTCTGCGGCTTGGTATCAAGCAAATCACGATGGCTCATGAGTGCGTTATCCTGGCCGATTGCCCCGGTGCGTTGATCGAGCTGTGCGGAATCTCGACGCTCGAGCGCCTGTTGCGGACGCTGCAACGTTGCGGAATTGAGCGCGCGACAATTCTTTCGAGCACGTCTGAGCGAATCGCCGACGAACTGGCTCGCCCATCGTGGCCGCGGGCGCAGTTGGCATTGACGCTTCGCACTCGACCGAATGGCGCGCTGAGGATCGAACAGATCGTCGACATTTGGCCGGACGCCGCTCAGCTTCTTCTCGTCATCCAAGGCGATGCCGTCTTCGACAGTCGCTTATTGCAGTTGCTCGCGACGCAAGAGTCACCCGCAGTCCTGGTCGATTCGGCTGTGCCGTCGAAACTTCAGCCGCTGGTGACTCAGGCCCCAAACGCACTGCACGCGAAGGTCTGCGGTGCGGCACTGCTGCAACGCGACTGGGTTTCGACCAAGAGTGGTCCTCTCGAAAACGCGATTAACAACGGCTTGGAACAAAACGCAATTGCGGCAGTCGATGTCACCGACCAACCCTCCTACTCACCGGCCCTGCGGCGAAGGCTCAGGCCGTTTTGGTTTCCAGCGCCGCCTCCGACACGTGTCAAACTAGCGGAGCGCATTTTGCTTAACTCAGTGCAAAAAGGGACCCAGGATTTTCCCGCGCGCATTCACGCCCCCCTCGAAACCTTTCTCATTTCAAAACTTTGCAAAACCGCCATCACGTCTGGTCAGCTCACCGTGTCATGGATAATCTTAGCTTTTGGAACTACGATTCTTTTCGCGACAGGTCATCTCATTTGGGGAATTCTGCTCGCGTTGATTATCGGCATCCTCGATGGTCTCGACGGCAAGCAGGCGCGAATCAAGGTCGAGACATCTAAGACTGGAAAGATTGAGCATTGGTTCGATTCATTCTTCGAGGTGGTCTGGCCGACGGCACTGGCGTATCACTTCTATGTCTCGGGCCAACTGCCTAATGCTTTTTTCTACCTGGCTCTGCTCATTGTGGCAGAGGCGCTCGATGGCATTGGCAAACTAGGGGTTTACGTGCCAGCGGAGAAATCGCTGGTTGGACCCGGTCTTTTCGATCGAATCGTCCGTTTGGTCGGCGGGCGGCGCAATATTTATGTCTGGGTACTTGTGGCTTGCGTTGTTTTGGCCATGCCGGAAAAGGCGCTCATTGTCATGGCATTCTGGGAAGTAGCAACCGCAGCCGTTGATCTCCTGCACTCCGGCTGGATACGTTATGTTCTACCTAAACGAAGTGACGGGATGGAATGTTGAACGGCAGATTTAAGCAGATTACGTCGCGCGACGGGAGATTTGAGAATCTAAGAGCGAAATCATCGGCGGCGATACAGATTGTGGATAAGCAAGGCGATAGTTTGCAACGGTTCCGATGGGCCGTGCTCGGGGTCGTCCTACTGACCATCGCGATCCGGCTTCCGTCACTTCTACATCCACAGCCAATTGACAGTGAATCAATGTATTCTGTCGTGGCCAACGAAATTGTGGACGGCGGTCGACCCTACCTCGACGCGGTCGAACGCAAACCGCCACTCCTCTTCTGGACATATGCCGCGGTGTTCGAGCTGGCGGGAAAGTACAACTGGAAGGTGCTCCACGTGGTCGCCTTGGTCTGGACGCTGGCTACCATGGCCGGTCTTTATTTGATTGGCACACGCTTGTTCGATCGTAACACCGGATTGATCGCGGCGCTGTTCTACAGTGTTTTCCAACCCTGCGGGAGAGCGCAAAATATAGCCTTGGACGGCGAACTGTTGATGAATCTTCCTATCGTGTGGGCATGGGCGATCGGCCTCCGGTGGAGCTCGTCACGAATACGGCCCGAGCTTCTAGTGTCGGGTGCGCTTCTGAGCGTCGCATTTTTACTTAAACAACCGGCTGCGATCGCTGCGGTTCCTCTAGGGATTTATCTGCTTCTCCCAAGCTATCGCGCGAGCCGCAGGTTGCTGGCAACGGCCTCCGTTACTCAGGCCGCTATGCTTACAACAGGTTTTTTGGGGACTCTCGCGCTTGTGGGGGTCGTGCTTCACGGGCAGGGCATCCTCCGCGAGGCAATCTATTGGACGATCACCGACCATGCGATCCCGTATGTGTTCTGGAAAAAGGGAATCTTGGTCACACTGGCGTACGT
>DATHGV010000467.1:0-3889 GCA_035490135.1 Candidatus Methylomirabilota bacterium | reverse complement strand
CTTCTGCCGGATGGAACACTAGGGACCGACGCATCGCATGTGGGCCTGCACCCGGACCAGCACGCTTTTGCTGTGAACCCGAACAATCCAAATCAGTTCTTCGAGGGTTCAGATGGTGGCCTGATGCGGTCGAATGGAACGTTCACCGACATTTCCAGCCGCTGCGACAGTCGCGGGCTTGCAGAGCCGGCGCTTAGCCGATGCAAGCAGCTCTTGTCCCGCGCTCCAACCACGTGGACAAGTCTGAACAACGGCCTGCAGACTCTGCAATTCCAGAGCCTGTCAGTAAATCCGGCGAACGCGAAGAATGTGCAGGGCGGCACACAGGACAACGGAACCTTCGAAACGACCGGCTCGTCAGTGACGTGGCCGCAGACCATCTTCGGTGATGGAGGTCTTTCCGGTTTCGACCCGACGAATCCCGCTTTTCGGTTCCACACCTATTTCGATGCCCAAATCGAGGTTAACTTCAACAACGGTGCTCCTCCAAACTGGGATTGGATCTCCGATTCGTTCTTTATTCCGCCCGGTAGCTCAGAGGGCAGACTGTTCTACCTTCCCGTTATTACTGACCCTGCCGTCCATGGGACAATGTTCGCGGGTTTGACCCATGTATGGCGGACGAAGGACGACGGTGGTCCGCAAGCGGATCTCGACGTCCACTGCAACCGGTTCACCGGCGATTTCACGATTCAGTGCGGTGACTGGGAATTCTTGGACGGCGCAACGCTCACCTCATCCACACGCGGCACTCGCAGTGGTGGTGCAGTTGGCTGGATCAGCCGCACCTCGGCTGACAACTCGACATTGTGGGCCTCCACCACAACCGGCCGCCTGTTCATCTCAAAGAACGCGAACGCGGATCCCGCGAGCGCCGTGACATTCACACGTCTCGACACGCTCGATGCGAATGCACCCAACCGGGCGATCAGCAGCATTTCCATCGATCCCGCTAACCCAAATCACGCATACGTGTCATACCTTAGCTACAACCAACTTGTCGCTAACCTGGGACAAACCCCCGTGCCCGGTCATGTCTTTTCCGTAACGTATGACCCCACGGCTAATTCCGGAGCTGGCGGCGCGACGTGGGTCTCGCTCGACGGCTCGGGCAACGGCGCCATCGGGAACCAGCCGGTTAATGGCGTTGCATTTGATCCGGTCAAAGGTGACCTCTACGCAGCGACTGACTTTGGCGTGGTCAAGCTCGCGGGCGCGAACGCGGCCAACGGATGGACGATGGCGGCACCGGGTCTGCCGGTCGTCACCGCTGCGGGCCTGACCATCAACCCGGGCGCACGCCAGCTGCTTGCCGCCACGCATGGGCGTGGAGCATATCAGCTGACGCTCCCGTAAAGGTAGTTTGCGCAGGGCGGGATAGTTTGAAAACTATCCCGCCCTGTTTTTTGTTTAGCTATGTCTGAGTTGGTCAGGTACCTGATACTCGTCTGTATTTGTTCGGGTTTTACGGCGCCGGCTTCGATCAACGCTGCGCCCCAAGGTTTCCTCGACGGTCAGTTGAAGATAATTTCCGGTAGACCAGTCGAGCTCGACGATGAAAATCCGTCGAGACCGATTGATGGAAAGCCGGCAGCGGCCGCCACAGATTACGCGAACTATCCCCTAGTCGTTCTAAGCCAGAGCGAGAGAAAACAAGTTGCGCGAATTACTGCGGACGCACAGGGACATTACCGCGCTGCGCTTCCGCAAGGCGATTACATCCTTGATGCAGAAGGACGGGTGCGCAGGCGCCTGCACGTGAGAGCACAACCGTTCACGATCGTTCCAAACGAGACGGTTCATGTCGACATGACGATCGACGCCGGATTCGCCGCCGAGCGCAGTGCGCGACAGGAATAACGGTCTACAGCCGTGTAGCCGGGGCTACCGCCTGGCGATTACATTCTCGATGTGCTCAGGCGGAGGTCCAAAGGTGTTCGTGCCGGACCGCAACCGTTCACGGTGGTGTCGGGCCAAACCGTCCGGGTCGATATGGAAATCGATACCGCAATCCGGTAGCGAGCATTGCCGAATCGGTTCCGCTACAGTTCAATTAGGTCAGTACGTCCGCATCCTCGGTAGGTTTCTCTTTCGGGGCGCACCCGACATGCACCTTACTGTATGGTTTTTTAGAGCGGAACCATCAAGAAGTGCCAAAAAAGCCTTGACCTGACCCACTGATAAGAGGCAATGTGGGCTTCGCATTTTAGCGGGTACTCTCCCACACAGAATCTACGAGAAGTTATCACCAATCAATTACCTTAAGTGCGCGGGAATGGTGGATCGCTGGTGTCCACCGCCTCGGCCAGTTTAAAAACCCCAAATCCCAACCCCAACCTAAACTCAAAACTAAATGAAATCCCATTCCAGGCTTCCTCAGCCAAACTCGATTAGTTCATACGCCCGGACTGCCGTCGCGACCGCGCTTGTCATCCTCGGCGCGGCAATGTTCTCCGTGGCTGCGACCAACGGCGGTGGCGGCTCAAGCAGCAGACCTAACGCTTCGACCGACAACTACCAAAAGGGTCCTGCGCTCGACAAAAGCAGCGTGATTGTTGTGCTCAAGGGCGACCCGGTAAGCAAATTCTCGTCCAAGTCAGCTCCGGGCAAAAAAATTGACTTCAATAACAATACTGTAAAATCGTACCGGGCTCAGCTGTCCGCGCAACGGAACGACTTCAAAAAGTGGCTTCAGACGTACGCGCCCAAGGCGAAAGTAACGAGTCAGTACGACATTTCGCTCAACGCGGTAGCCGTCCAGCTTAACGGGACATCGCGGGATACGATCGCGGGCGCTCCGATGGTGCAGCAGGTCGAGTACAACGCGCTTTACCATCCTGATCTGAGCGAGAGCCATAAGATCATCAATGCGGACGCTGCCTGGAGTAGCGCTGGGGGCAGGTCGAGTGCGGGAGCTGGTATTAAGATTGGCGACATCGACACGGGCATCGACGAGAGCCACCCGTTCTTCGACCCGTCAGGCTTTAACTATCCGTCTGGCTTCCCCAAGTGTGATGCGGCCGATAGTTCGACCCATACCGCAAACCACAACTGCAACCACGTCTCCCCCAAGGTCATCGTTGCCAAGGTCTTCAACAACAAGCTTAACCAAAACGGATTTGACGCGACAGCCGTCCAGGACCACGGCACCCACACCGCCGGGATCGCAGCCGGCGTTACCGGCAAGACTGCAGTGGCAAACGGCGTCAATATCGACGACATGTCCGGGATAGCGCCGGGGGCCTTTCTGGGTAACTACAATGTCTTCCCCGGTGATGTGTCGAACGCCCGTTCCGAGGACATCCTCAACGCGGTCGACGCCGCAATCGCCGACGGGATGGACGTCCTCAACCTGTCGCTCGGCGGCGGATACCACGGTAACAACGACCTTTTGGCGATCGGTCTCGACAACGCAGTCGAAGCCGGTGTTACCGTTGCAGTGGCTGCGGGCAACAGCGGCCCAGGGGGCGGCACAGTTGAGTCGCCCGGACGCGCTCGCAATGTGATCACGGTTGGCGCGAGCACAAACCAGCACTTTGTCGGCCAACCATTCACCTATCCGACTGGCGGCGGTACAACCTTGGGCGCCGCGGTCGGGGACTTCGACGCCTTGCCAACGGCTTCCTACAACTTGTTCGATACCGCTTCCGACGGATGCACTAGCGTCCCGGCCGGAGCATCTGGCGATCTCGCAATCATCAATCGCGGGACCTGCTCGTTCAGCCAGAAAGTTGCAAACGCCAAACAGGCCGGCGCCATAGCCGTGCTCATCGTTAACAATGTCGCCGGAGATCCCATCGCCATGGCCCGGACCGCCGGCTTTGACGACGATATCCCGGCGGTCATGATCGGCCTGAACGAAGGAGCCGCGTTGCGGGTGTCCGGAGCG
>DATHGV010000466.1:0-25849 GCA_035490135.1 Candidatus Methylomirabilota bacterium | reverse complement strand
GCCGATCCCGGGAACTTCCAAGGTCAAGCATCTCGAAGAAAACGTCGCGGCAGCGGAGCTAAAGGTGGACGCAAAGAAAATGCAGGAACTAGACCGCATGGCAGCGGCCGCAGGCTAGGAAGAGCAGTCACGCCTGGATCGCAAGGAATGCCAGGCCAAATTTCTTTCTCAATGTCCGGCGTCGGCCTCCAGACTCTCTAGCTACTGCCAACCACCGCCCAGGGCGCTGTAGAGTTGCACCACGGTGACGGCTTCGCCTTGCTGCGCGTTCACGAGGTTAAGTTCCGCGGAGTAGAGACTAGAGTCGGTCGTGAGAACCTCGAGATATCCTGTGGCCCCACCCTTATATCGAAGACGCGCCAGGCGCGTGGCGTCCTGAGCAGCCTCGACAAGCTTTTCCTGTTCTTGGCGGTACACCCGCTGTTTGTTCAATGCGATTAAAGCGTTGGAAACGTCGCGAAAAGCGGTGGCGATGGTCTTCTGATAATTGAGGACCATCTCCTCCTTGGTTTCGCGAGAAAGCTTGAGCTGGCCGCGAAGTTTCCCGCCTTCAAAAATCGGCTGCGTGAGTGAGCCGATACCGTAGATCGTTTTTCCAGAGACGTCAAAAAGATTGGAGAACTCGTTGCCGCCCACTCCTGCTGAGGTCGTGATGGAGAGCTGCGGGAAGAATTGCGCGCGCGCGATCCCGATCTGGGCATTGGCCGCAACTAAAGTTTGCTCGGCTTGCTGAATGTCCGGGCGGCGTTCGAGAAGCTGCGAAGGAAGACCGGTCGGCAAGTCTTGGGGCGGCGGCGCGAGCGCGTCTGGAGCGGTGTGAGCAACCGGGCCGGGATCCGCGCCCAGCAGAAGTCTGAGAGCGTTTTCATCCTGCTGAATTTGTTGTTCGAGTTGCGGAACTTGTGATGAGGCAGTGTAGAGGAGTTGCTCGGCCTGACGTACGTCCGAGAGCGGGGCGGAGCCGCCGCGCTCCAACTTTTCGGTCAGATCCAGAGAATCCTGGCGAACTTTTAGAGTCTGCTTGGTTATCTCCAACTTCCGATCCGTTGCACGCAAGTCGATGTAGGTACTGACCACCTCTTGAATGAGCGTTAGGCGGACGGCTCGCTGCGCCCAGGTTTGTGCCAGAAGCTGTGCGCGCGCGGCCTCCGTCTGCTTGCGGTACAGGCCCCAGAAATCGGGGTTCCATGCCGCGCCAAGGTTAAAGCTGCCAAACGCGAGAGGGCTGGCGATGTTTACTCCAAGGTTGGAAGGCAGCGTCGCGCCAACACCCGTGCCGCCGCCGGTGATCTGCGGAAATTCCTGCGAGCGCGTGATCTGAACTTGAGCCTGCTGCTCGAGTACTCGCCGCGCCGCGATGCGGATGTCGTAATTGTTGGTCAGCGCCGTGCGAATCAGATCTTGCAGCTCGGGTTCGCGAAAAACTTCGGACCATTGTTGATCGGCGACTGAGTTCTGGGCGTCGCTGACGATGGAAGCATCGTCCGCGCCGCGAAAGGCCGGCGGAGTGGAAACCGTTGGACGATTGTATCTAGGTCCGACATTGCATCCGGCGATGACGAGAGTCGCGAGTGCGATCGCAGAAGTGCGCGTTAGCCAAATCAAAAAAATTCTCATGCCATGTCTCCGAGAGCGGGAGTCTGCGGCCCGGGAGCTTCTCCCTCGTGTGCGTCAACGTCAGCTTTAGAATCCATGGTGGTGTTCTTGCCGCCTCTGACGAAGCGATGGGAGAGATATTCGACGACCGCGAACGTCGCAGGAATAAAGATGAGTCCGATGGCGGTCGACAGGAACATTCCGCCAATCACGACTGTGCCGAGGATGCGACGCGAAGCGGCGCCGGCGCCAGTTGCTATCCATAGCGGAAGACAACCGAAAATAAACGCCAGTGCAGTCATAACGATTGGACGGAAGCGCAAGCGAGCGGCGCCAAGAGCCGACTCCGCGATGCTCATTCCACCTTCGTAGTTCGATTTCGCGAACTCAACGATGAGGATGGCGTTTTTCGCGGACAGACCGATCAGCATGACCAGTCCTACAGTGGCGAAGATATCGTTTTCGAGCAGGCGAGCGCGAAGCGCGAGATATCCGCCGAGAATCGCAACGGGAGTACTCAGCAAAACGCTGAAAGGCAGAGTCCAGCTCTCATACAGCGCGGAAAGAATTAAAAAGACGAAGAGTAGTGACAATCCAAAAACGGCCCAGGACGGCACGCCCTTTTCGGCCTGCTGCTCCTGAAAGGACATCCCGGAATAGTCGAAGCCCGCACCCGGCGGCATGGTCTTCTTGAAAACGTCTTCCAACGCGGCGCGAATCTGGCCGGAACTGTAGCCGGGCGCGCCAGTGATGTTGAGTTGTGCGGCGTTGTATTCATTGAAGCGGTAAATAAATTCCGGGCCGGTGATCTGCTTCACCTTGACCAGCGAGGCCAGCGGAACCTGCCCGCCATTGGCGCTGCGAACATAGAACTGATCAATATTGGCAATGTTGGTGCGCGATGTGCCCTCGGCTTCCACGTAGGTTTGCCATTGCCGGCCGAAACGATTAAAGTAATTCACTAAATATCCGCCCATGAAAGTCTGCATGGTGGTGTAAACGTCCGAAAGGCTCACTTGCTGTTGCAGCACCTTCTCGCGATCGACATCAACATACAGTTGCGGAACTGCAGGTTGGTACGACGGGATTGCTGCACCAATCTCTTTCCTATCCTTCAGCGCGCCAAGAAATGCGAACACGTTTTTCGTCAACGTCGTGGGGTCGTCCGTTCCCGAGCGATCTTCCAGAACCATGGTGACTCCGCCGGAAGTTCCAATGCCCGGGATCGAGGGCGGCGGGAAAGCAAAGGCAATGCCGTCAGGGTCTGCAAAGAGTTGCTTTTGTAAATGGCTTTGAATGTATTCGAGCTGTTGCTGCTTGCTCTTGCGTGTCTCCCAAGGTTTAAGTGCGACGAAGAAGAAACCGGCGTTGGTGCTCTGAACCTGCGTCAAGAGCGAAAAATTCGTGACGGCAATAACACCTTGCACGCCGGGAGTTTTCAGTAGGGCGTCGCTGATTTTCTGCTGAGCAGCGTCGGTGCGCTGCGCCGAAGCTCCATCAGGAAGCTGCAGCGCGAGAAACATGTAGCCCTGATCTTCAGTGGGGATAAAGCCGCCGGGAAGAGTACTGCCGACGAAAAATGCCAGCACGGCCACTATCGCAAGGCCCACCATGGCGATTGCGGACTTATGGATGAGCACGTTGGAGGTGTGCACGAAACTCTCCGTAGTGCGGCCAAAGAACTTGTTGAAGAGACCAAAGCCCTTGCCCAGCAAACCCTTTTTCTTTTCTTTGTGCCTGGGTTTGAGGAGTAGCGACGCGAGAGCGGGCGAAAGCGTAAGCGCATTGAAGGCTGAAATCAGGACGGAGATCGCGATGGTCACGGCGAATTGTTGGTACAGCCTGCCAGTGATGCCGGGAATGAACGCAGTCGGAATGAACACCGCGGCAAGGATCAGCGCGATGGCCACTACCGGCCCGCCAACTTCTTCCATGGCTCTTATCGTTGCGGCCTTGGGATCCATGCCTTCGTCGATGTGGTGTTCGACAGCTTCCACGACGATGATGGCATCGTCGACGACCAAGCCAATGGCCAGCACCAGACCGAAAAGTGACAGCGTGTTAATGGAAAATCCGAGTGCTGGAAAAATGATGAATGTTCCGATGAGCGAAACCGGAACGGCGAGCAACGGAATCAGTGTGGCGCGCCAACCCTGAAGGAATAGAAACACCACGAGAACGACAAGAGCTAATGCTTCAACAAGTGTAAAAACGATTTCGCGGATGCCGGCCGTGACTGCCTTGGTGGTGTCCAGCGGCACGTCATAAGTAATGCCCGGGGGGAACGTGGCGGATAGTTCCTTGATTTTCGCGTTCACCGCGACCGCCGTCTCGACGGCGTTGGAACCGGGGAGTTGATAAATTGCCATGATGCCGGAGGGCGCCTGGTTGTAACGGCCAGAGATGGCGTAAGCCTGATCGCCCAGTTCGATACGAGCGATGTCGCTGAGGTGCAGGATGGACCCGTCGGCGTTGGCGCGGATAATAATGTTGCCGAACTCTTCCGTTTTGACCAGCCGTCCCTGAGTGCGCACTGTGTATGTGAATTGCTGACCCTTCGGGATGGGCTCGCCACCGATCTGCCCAGCTGGGTTGACATTGTTCTGGGTCTGGATCGCGGAGATTACTTCCGGAGCGGTGACTCCCAGCTTGGCCATCTTGTCAGGCTGCACCCACACGCGCATCGCATAGGTGCCGCCAAAAACCTGCACGCGCGAAACTCCGCGCACGCGCGCAATCTGATCTTGAAGATTGATGACCGCATAGTTTGTGAGAAAATCCTGCCCCAATTTGCCGCCTGGAGAGTTGATGGCGATTAACATCAGCGGCGACGTAAGCGACTTCTGCACCGTTAATCCTGCGACGGTTACTTGCGCAGGAAGTTGCGACTGAGCCTGGTCCACGCGAAGTTGCCCGAGTACCTGGTCAATGTCTGGACTGGTCTTGATGTCGAAGTCCACGAAGAGCTGCACGACTCCGTTGTTGGCGCTCACCGAGTCCATGTAAATCATGTTGTCGACGCCGTTCATCTGCTGCTCGATCGGTGTAGCAACGGCTTGCGTGAGAGTTTTAGCGTCAGCGCCAGGGTACGTGGCGGTGACCAGAATTTCCGGCGGAACGATATTGGGAAACTGTGAAGTGGGAAGTGATGCGAGCGATACTACGCCAAGAATGACCGTGACGATGGCGATGACAATCGCGACAATCGGCCGGTTAATGAAAAATTTCGACATGAATTACCTTCCCGCCGCGCTGGTCGTTGACCCATTTGTTGTTGAAGTGCCGACACCGGCGTCGGCAGCCGTAGATTGCTCATGCGCATTGATGGGAGCGCCGTCGCGCAGCTTCTGCAGATTGTCGACGATTACCAGCGCCCCAGCAGACACACCGGAATTCACAACCCAGTCGGTGCCAATCTGGGGACCAAGCGTTACGGTTTCAACGTGAGCCTTGCCATCCGGACCGGCCACATAAATTTGCTGCAGTCCCTGGAACTCCGAAATGGCTACTTGCGGTATGAGCAGGGCGTTGTGCCGAACAGCGGTCTCTGCCTTGACCCGGCCAAACTGGCCGGGGCGCAGGAGGTTTCCGGGATTCGGGAACGCGGCGGCAATTCGAATGGCGCCAGTTTGGCTATTCATCTGGCGGTCAACGAAGGCGATGCGTCCCTTGTGTGAAAAATTCTCGCCATTCGCGAGAGTCAGCGCCAGGGGAATCGCTGAAGAGTTCTCCAGCAGATCTCCTCCTTTATGTTTCGCTTGCTGCGTGAGCGCCAGATACTCGCGATCGCTAATCGAAAAATAAGCCTTGATGGGATCAAGTTGCGAGACGGACGTCAGCACCGATTGGTTGTTAACGAGGTTCCCGACCTGCACGGTCGCTTGTCCGGCGATACCGGTGATGAGCGATCGAACATGCGTGAAACCGAGATTCAATTCCGCATTCTCGACCGCGGCCTGTGCGGCAGCGACGGATGCTTTAGCCGATGCGACGGCAGCTTCGGTCTGCGCTTTTTGCTGCGTATCGTTATCAAGCTGGCTTTGCGCGATGGCGCGCGCTTCCGCGAGCGGAGTGTCGCGATTGACGTTTATTTCCGCGAGTTGGAGTTGCGCTTGAGCCTGCTGCACCTGGCCCTTGGCCTGTGCAAGTTGTCCCTTGGCCTGATCGAGTGCGGCCTGAAATGGACGCGGATCGATCTCGAAAAGCACCTGGCCCTTGGAAACCAGCGCGCCTTCCTTGTAATTCTGCTTGATCAGGTATCCACTAACCTGCGGCTGAATCTGCGCGTTCACGTACCCGTCCAGCGTTGCAACCCATTCGCCCGTCAGTGGCACGTCCGTCTGCTGCACCTTGACAACTGTGACGGGCATTGGCGGCGGTGGCCCAGCCGCCGAAGTGTTCTTGTTGCCGCACCCCGAAAGCAATCCTGCGCCTAACAGCAGCACTGTGGCGGTGCAAGCAAACATCAGTGCCCTGCGAGTCGAGACAGTCATTACATCTGCTGGCCGCGCGTTCATAAACCTCCCCAACAACACCTCGAGTTTTTGTTGAGCTTCGAATCGTTAATGGACTCAGATCGTGATGCGATCCGATAATACTCAGCTCTCGTTCGAGACTGTGGCTGCCGCAGAAACTCGACGGAAGGTACATCTGGATGAGCCTGCGATGCCGTCATCTACAAAACGAAGATCAACTCCCGAATTAGATTCACGACAGATGTTTTTATATACATTCATCCCGCGGATATAAAAATGGCCTCCGGGGGCTCTTGAGTGCCACAATTTGTCGTCCCGGGCGGAAAGCCGAGCGCAAGACAGCGCTAACGGGTATTGTCAGAGCACGAATTAGTATTTTTGATTGTTCTAATTGATATATTGATTGACTTCTATGAGACGGAGATTGCATAAGCCATGGACGAAAAGCAAATCGCCGCGGCATCCGCAGCTAAGCTAGTAAGAAACGGAATGGTTATCGGCTTGGGCTCAGGATCGACTGCCGAGATTGCCATCCGCATCCTTGGCGAAAAAGTGAAAAACGGCCTGCAGATTATAGGCGTCCCGACTTCTCATAAGTCCGAAGTACTCGCGCACGAGTTGGGTATGCGCTTGGCGACGCTTGAGGATTATCCTGCGCTGGATCTAACCATTGACGGAGCCGACGAGGTGGAACTTGGCTCACTAGACCTGATCAAAGGACGCGGCGGCGCGTTGCTACGTGAAAAAATTGTGGCTAGTTCCAGCCGGCAGCTGATCATCGTGGTAGATGAAAGCAAAATTGTAAATAAGCTTGGGTCACATGGGGAAGTTCCGGTGGAAATCGTTTCGTTCGGATGGCAGTCGACGGAGCACCGGCTTGAGAAACTTGGCTGGAAACCAGTGTTGCGTTCAGGACCTGGCGGCGTACCGTTTGTGACCGATGGCGGCCACTACATTCTGGATTGCTCGTTTGAAAAAGGTATTTCCGTCCAATCGCGAGCGGCGCAATTGCACGATACGGTCGGCGTTGTCGAACATGGAATGTTCCTGGGCATGACTACCGAAGTACATGGGGGGAGCGCGAACGGTGTTCGCGTGCTGCGAAAGGAGGTTGATACTGGTCAGCATCAAGGCTCGACGAGGTAGCTTCGCGGGTAAACTGCGCCACTCTGCCGACTTTCTTCTCCGCAGTTCACTACACCTGTTAGCTATGCGCGGCGCTGACCGTCTGGGGAGTTTCCTGCGTTGTGCCCGCAAGATTGGCCAGCAGTTCGTAAGAGTGAAGGCGGTCCTCGAAGTTGTAAGCATTCGTAACCACGATTAGCTCGTCTGCCTCGGTCTCCTCCAGGAACGAATTCAGGCGTGCGGCGACTCGTTCGGGACCGCCAAAAATCGCCGCTCCAAGCTTCGCGGCAACCGCGTCTCGTTCTGCGCTGGTCCATTCGACCGTTTTTGTTGGAGGCGGCAGCGGTCCGGGCACGCCACGAATCAAATTCAAGAACATTTGCACTGGCGTGGTGGTGAGAAACTGAGCCTGTTCGTCGGTGTCCGCTACGATGACCGGGATCCCCACCATGGCGTACGGTCGCTCGAGGACTGCGGACGGCCGGAATGACGCGCGGTAGATTCGCAGCGCTGGCAGCAGCGGTCCCGGTTGAAAATGAGCCGCGAACGCAAACGGCAAACCGAGTTCTCCAGCCAGACGCGCACTAAAATCACTGGAGCCGAGAAGATAAACGGGAACGTTAGTGTCTTCGCCAGGATAAGCATGGACGCGTTGTGAGGATTGTGGCTTGCCGAGATAGCGGCGCAGTTCGTCCAGAAGCTCTGGAAAATCCTCGCCTGAAGTGACCAGCGGGCCACGCAAGGCGCGCGCTGCTGCCGAGTCTCCGCCCGGCGCGCGGCCGACACCCAGGTCGATGCGGCCGGGAAACAACGATTCGAGTGTGCCGAATTGTTCGGCAATGGCCAGCGGGGAGTGGTTCGGCAGCATGATGCCGCCTGCGCCGACACGGATCTTCGAAGTAGCATTGGCGACGTGACCGATCAACACGGAAGTCGCCGAACACGCCACTCCTCGAATATTGTGATGTTCAGCCAGCCAGAATCGTTTGTAGTTGAGCGATTCCGCCCGTCGAGCCAACGCCCGCGAGTTGCGGAAAGCCTCACCAGGCGTTCCGCCCTGCCGTACGTGCGCCAAGTCCAGAATAGAAAGCGGTGTGCTCGTGAGACGCGCAGAAGCCGGCATAAATACCTCGATTTTGCCGCTCGCAATCCACTGAATCGCAAGCAGGCCTGTTGATTGGATGACTAAAATGTTTCGATTGGTACGCGCATGCGGTTAGATGAATATCCCGTGGCGCGCGCTTACAATCCCTAACGTGATTGTGTTGGCAAAATACTGCGCCAGCCGGTAATATCAGCCGCCTCCGGTCATGATCGTTGGCTGCCAACCAAGAGGCCTATCGGCCAGTTCTTATCTCTCACATGAGGGCAGGTTGAAAAGGGTTGGGGCCGCTGCTGGGGTGTGTGTAAATGATTTTGGGTGTGAATGTTGGTGAACCGGTTGATCGTCGCAAGTCGCATCGTGGCTGGCGTAACTTAAATTCTTTATCAAGGAGAAATTCGCATGGCAACCATCACAACCAAAGACGGCACACAAATCTTCTACAAGGATTGGGGCAAAGGACAAACCATCGTCTTCAGTCACGGCTGGCCGCTATCAGCCGACGACTGGGATGGACAGATGTTGTTTTTCGGGCAGCGCGGTTATCGGGTGATCGCACACGACCGCCGAGGTCATGGCCGTTCTGCGCAGACGTGGGATGGCAACGACATGGATACCTACGCGGACGATCTCGCGGAACTATTTAATGCCCTCGACCTCAAGGACGTCATCATGGTTGGACATTCCACCGGAGGCGGCGAGGTGGCCCGCTATTTGGGTCGTCACGGCACCGGGCGCGTTTCGAAGGCAGTGCTCATCAGCGCGGTGCCGCCGCTTATGTTGAAGACCGAAAAGAATCCGACCGGCCAACCGGTGTCGGCCTTCGATGAGTTGCGCGTCGCACTCGCAGCCAACCGGCCACAATTCTACAGAGATATTACCCTTCCCTTTTATGGCTACAATCGCCCCGGCGCGAAAATTTCCGAAGGCATCCGGGAACATTGGTGGTTGCAGGGTATGCTGGGCGGTATGAAAGCTCACTACGATTGCATCAAAGCTTTCTCTGAAACCGATTTCACCGAAGATTTGAAGAAGATCGACATCCCGGTGCTGGTAATGCACGGTGATGATGATCAGATTGTTCCGATCGTCGCTGCCGGTCCCTTGTCCGCAAAGCTGCTAAGGAAATCGACGCTTAAGGTTTATCCGGGCTTTCCGCACGGCATGCCCGCCACCAATGCGGACCAGATCAACGCCGACTTGCTTTCATTCTTCAAAGGCGCCGCAACAGCCGCGGCATCCTGACATCCTCCGAGCGGGTTGCGCCGGCGGGCACAGCGCCTGCCTGCGCAACCTGCACCTGTCGTTGGAACTCCGTCGCGGACAAGAAGTCGGCCTAAGTTTTCACCCCGGTAATTCGAAGTGAAAGACTGTGTAAGAGGAGGAATGGATCATGATTTTGTCGATTTTCACTTTTGCTCATGTGGCCATCAGCCTGATAGGGATTTTCTCCGGGTTAGTTGTCGCCTATGCCTTGATCAATGCCAGGCAGCTTGACCGTTGGACGTCCGTTTTTCTGTGGACCACCGCACTCACGAGCGTCACGGGATTTATGTTTCCTTTTCACGGATTCCAGCCGTCTTACGTCGTCGGCGCCATTTCGCTGGTAGTTTTGGCCTTGGCGATCTTCGCGCTGTACCGTCAACACCTGGCGGGTGGCTGGCGCGCAACCTACGTCATCAGTTCCATGATTGCTTTATATCTCAATGTGTTCGTTTTGGTGGTGCAGCTTTTCCGCCGCGTCCCAGCATTGAAAGCGCTCGCCCCGACACAGACCGAGCCGGCCTTCAAGATTACCCAGTTGGTCGTGCTCCTGGTGTTCGTAGCCATTACCGTTCTCGCCGCAGGCAAGTTCCGCCATGCGCAGCTTCGCACGGTGTGATTCCGTAGCTGTCTTATTCGATTTTCGTAAGCGAACGCGCGCAGGTGATGTCACCGTAACTATCGCGCCCCGGCGCCCGGACGGCAACATGCATTTACCGTCAAATTATATGGCTGTTTGAATAGAATTCAAGATTGTTCAGACCAAGTCGTAAACATCGCCCAACGACTAAGGCGGGTGGCTCACATACCGGTCATTAAAATGGATTTGGGCGCCCCACGTGCCGGTTTTTGCACGTGGGGTCTTTGCCTTCGCTTTTGCCCGCAATCTAAACCGCGTCAATGTTCACCAAACCAAGCTCCCCTTTTTCGCAGAACGAGAAACTGCTCCGGAGCCCACGTATGAACCCGACACGTGGGACACCCAACTACGCAGAGTCCGCGCGCCACATTCTATCTGTAATCTTAGGGGTACACTCTCACCACGATTCGTCGGCGAAAATCCAATTCCCACCTGGGCCACCCGCCCATCCTTCACGCAATAACTGATCGTCCTCTTGTGAACATCCAGTCCGATGTAATACATACTCTGCATGGGGAGCCTCCTTTGGTGTCTCTGAATCAGCGCGGTAACTGAGTTCAGCTTTTGTACACCAAGTGCTCCTCCTCCAAACGACTCAAACTAACCGGGGACTTATCCGTATTGCCGAGCAACCATTCACTTGTGATCAGGATTTGCCGACCCTGTTTACCGGATTAGTCCATTCTTGACAGATCAAGGGGTTTTGGATTCGCAGCCCGCGATCCCCGCAATAGGGGAATCAGTCGAAAGCCCCCGTAAAACACGAGCTCTATGTTGAGACGGAATTCGGCGGGCTGCAAATAGATTGGCATAACAACGTCACTGCTGTCGATGCTGCCCGTACTTCTGTTCGGACTGGTCGCGAGGTTCTCTGAAGCGATGATGCCAAATGGGTTTCGGAGGGTGGGACACGGGCTTACCCGACTTGAAATGGAACGGGGCGTCGACTCCACCTGCCCCGCTGCAAACACCTCCAATGACACCGTAGAACATGACCATCGTAGAATTCGTTCCGTCGCTGCTGACTCCAGTCGGGCCGGCATTGGGATTATCTTCCCCAATGGCCGCTGGTATCCCCCATTCTGTGGTCGTAATCTGAGCAGCGTTTGGATCAGTGTTGGCGTTTGTGACGTATAGATTTGCCGAGAATGAATTAAGGAACAGAGTCGTCGGAACACCATATGGATCAAATCCATCTGCGAACATGTATTCAAAAATACCCGATTGGAAAGATTTACCTGAATTAAGGGTTAAGGGATCGGTGACGCCGTTTGTAGCAGCGAAGCAAGCGTTCTGATGGAACATAGCATCTGGTGACAAGGCGACCGTGCCTGCAAGCTGCCCCAAGGCTGGCGGCATACCAAAGGTGATGGTTGCGTTCACTGTCGAATCGAACGCTGCGCCGTTATCCGCCGAGTAGCTGTCGAGGGACCCGGCAGTGGAGCCGTCTGAGATGGTTGGCAAGAACGTGGCCACGAAATTACCCGGGCTGTCTTTTGTGGTAGTGCTGCATGCCGAAACATCTCCCACGCCATAGTACGTCCCCGAAATGGCAGGGATAGTTACACCACCACTGCCGGGCACCGGAGTCGTTGCTCTGAACACTCCCGTATAGATAAAAGAAACATTTGGCCCCAGCCCGAGATTGTCGACTGCGAATGTAATCTGGAAAGTGTTTCCGGCCAGAGCAGTCCATGAGGACACGAGATTATTGTTCTCAACGTCAAGCACACACAACGAATCGCTGAACGTTCCATAGGTGTAGCCTGTTCCGTCCGGTCTAAGGAAGGTCGAAAAGCTACCGGGGTAGTAATTCGTTTGTGCTGTACTGTCTCCTGTGATGTGCACGATCTCCCAGCGGCCAACAGGTATTGGATTTGTCGCGCGTGCGGCGGTGGGATAGAAAGAAATTAGTACAAGTAAACCAATAATTCCTACTTTGAACTTCATCATGTCTCCTCAATTGTGCAAAGATTTGCGTCTAGGTGGCTTATTACTGCAAGAACGGTGTGCGTCCCCGGACGGAAATCTGTACAGAGGAGATATTCTGTAGGGTCAGTGTAGAAAAAGAGTTACGTACCTGCAATGGTACCGCGGTGTAGGTCCACCAGTTTTCTATCGTTTCTATCCTGCCTGTAAGGCTAGGTGGCCGTCGCCCACACTTGGGAAAGGTGAATCGTCTCTCGTGGCTAAATCAGAAGAGGGTTGTATAAACGAATGAATCTCAAAAGCAATGGAAACACTCACACTGATTAAGCATAGAGTAGAATCTGGAGGTGACGGATGGTCATGGACATATCGCAGGTTCTGACGGTGGAAAATGGGTAATAAAAAAATCTTGATTGTGGATGATGATCGGGATGTATGCAAAGGCATGGAAATGCGCCTCAAGGCGAACCACTACGATGCCTTCTTCGCAACCGATGCGGTCTCCACCTTGAGCCAGGCTCGCAAGCACGAGCCGGATTTAATTATTCTCGACCTAGGTCTGTCGGGTGGCGATGGCTTCGTTGTGATAGAGAAACTCAAGGTTTGGCCCTCTCTGGCGGTGATTCCCGTTATCATCGTCTCCGCTCGGGACCTTCGAGCAAACAAAGAACGCGCGAACAAGGCGGGAGCGCAGGCCTATCTCCAAAAGCCAGTCGATAATGCGGAACTTCTGAAGGTCATCCGACAAGCCCTCGGAGAACCCGCACATGCCGAACATCCTGTAGCCTGAGAATTAAACACTACCGACGCTCTCCGCTTACCCGTTCCGAAGCGAAGACATTACGCTCCCCTGTCGGGACCTAAATGGGGATGTAGGGACAGGAACCTGTGAAGAAATTGATTTTTGAAGCGAATCCGGTCATGCGCAACGCAAGGCTGCGAGATCTTCCGCGATTTTTCTCCTGCATCCATCTCCGTTCTAACTGAGGCAGTACCATCGTGTTGCCTCGACGAAAGTCACACTCCACTTAGAGCTACGCATTAGATGCGTTTTCACAACAAAAATCCCTCCGTTTGATGGTAGCTTTAACGGCGCGTCAAATAAACCAACAAGCAGGTAAGTAATGAAATTAAATTCCACGCTGTTGAAAGCGACCGCCGTTGGCGCCTTGGGCGGTCTGTTATTTGGATTCGATACCGCCGTCATTGCGGGCACCACGCATTCCTTGACGCTCAGGTTTGGCCTTACGCCGCGGCAATTGGGCCTCACCGTAGCCATGGCGTTGATCGGCACCATTATCGGTGCCATGTCCGCGGGCATCCCCGGGCAGCGCTGGGGCGGTCGAGAAACATTGCGAGTTCTGGCGATCTTTTACGTGCTTTCAGCGCTCGGATGCGCCTTCGCAGTGAGTTGGCCGATGCTGCTTGTCGCCCGATTTATCGGCGGACTGGGCATCGGCGGGTCTTCTGTACTTGGCCCCGTGTATATAGCCGAATTAGCGCCGGCAAAATTGCGCGGCCGGCTGGTGGGTTTGTTTCAAATCAATATCGTACTCGGAATCTTACTGGCGTATTTTTCCAATTATGTAATTGGTAGGCTCGGCTTGGGCGTCAACGAATGGCGTTGGCAATTCGGCGTGGCCGCGGTGCCGGCAATACTCTTCCTGGTGATGTTGTTCGGGATTCCGCCCAGTTCGCGCTGGCTGGTAACTCAAAAGCGCGTTGATGAGGCGCGCGCAGTTCTTATTTCGATGGACGCCGAAGAACCCGAAAATGAGTTGCGCGAAATTGTCGCCTCCGTGCATCTCGAACGAGAGCAAACCTCGGAGCCACTCTTCGTCCGGAAATACCGGCTGCCGATTTTCCTGGCCATCACCATAGGAATGTTCAACCAGCTTTCCGGCATCAACGCCATCCTTTATTACCTCAACGACATTTTTGCGGCAGCGGGATACAGCAAAATTTCCGGCGACCTGCAAGCCGTGGCCATCGGTGCGATGAATCTTGTAGCCACGCTGTTCGGTATGACTTTGATCGACAAATTGGGGCGTAAGACGCTGCTCATCATCGGGTCGGCGGGCACAGCGCTCTGCCTGGCTGGCGTCGCCGAAATATTT
Source organism: Candidatus Methylomirabilota bacterium (assembly GCA_035490135.1). Taxonomy (GTDB): domain Bacteria; phylum Acidobacteriota; class Terriglobia; order Acidiferrales; family UBA7541; genus Acidiferrum. The sequence continues at coordinate 11,602 of DATHGV010000466.1, read as the reverse complement.
TATACGCACACACACCAGAATTATTTGATCTGGCTGCTGGTCACCTACATCGCGTTTTTTGCCGTATCCCAAGGGGCGGTCATCTGGGTTTATATCGGCGAGGTGTTCCCCAATCGCGTGCGCTCGAAGGGCCAATCGCTTGGGAGCTCGTCGCACTGGATCATGAATGCCATTATTGCTTACACCTTTCCGCAGGTCGCGAAATCTTCAGGCGCATATCCGTTTATGTTTTTCGCGGCCATGATGGTGGTGCAATTTTTTGTGGTGCTGTTCTTTTATCCTGAAACCAAAAACGTCACGCTGGAGCAGATGCAGCGCCGCCTGGGAATTGATTAACTTTCAATCCCTAATCCTCATCTTCTTCACGATGCCTTGGCAGCATCTTCCGCTTGACTCCGTCTTGCGAACTCTGAGCTGCGCGAACGAGATAACTTATCAGCGCATCGAGATCGCTTTTGCTTAGTCTTTTTTCAGCATCCACTGCAGTAGCAGCGGGCGAGTAATCCATACTGATCAGTGTCGACTTATTCAGAAAATGAAAAACACCGTCCAAAGTCTGTAATTGAAGAGAAAAATTATCTTCGTTGCGAGCAAAACCTGACAACCTGCGCCCATCTCGTATCGAGACCACGATCGTTCTGGCTCGCGGCGACTGATCGTGATTCACGATTTGCTCGCTCATTTCCGCCACAGACGTAACCGCGCCGTAGCTACTGAGATCAGAACCTAAAAATCCTCCGGCGCCGTTGATCATGTGACATGTGGCACACCCTCCCCCCTTGAAAAACAGTTTTCTGCCTTCCTCCGCATTCCCTGCCACCGGAGTTTTTGCAGTAAGCCCCTGCAAAGATCGCAAATGGCGCATCACAGCTTGTAGCTTCATGTCTCCCAACCAGCTGAACGCCGGCATGCCCGCGCCGGGAACGCCACGTTGAAGAATGGCGAGAATCTCGTCATCCGAGCGCCTCGATATCTCCGGGCGAGTCGCGATGTTGGGACCTTTTTCCCCACCCCGCCCGTCCAACCCGTGACATCCCGCGCAGACAGACTCAAACAGCTTGCGCCCCGCGTCCGAAACCGCTTTATGGCTAGGCCCGGTGATTACCGGCTGATTGGTCTTCTGCCCGTATAACACCGGCGGTTCTCCGTTCCACCAGAAAAAGCTAATCGCACAGAATGCATTTATGAATACCAAGCGACCCACAACCGGCGCACATCGCGATGAAGCCCGTCTAACGAAAACCATTTTAACCATGTGTCGTTTCGACACCTCAACGTCATATTACGAGAAGAACCGCCGCTCGATAAGATCAATAAAATTTCAACAATAAAAATTCACTCTAACCAGTGTGTGTGGTATTACTGCATGACGTTCATTCGTGTCAATCGCTTTACGCGTTTGAATCGATTTAGATACGGAATATTTAGTAACTACCGACAGTTTCATTTTAGCGTGGCAATCAGCACCGGGAGGATTCCGTGAAGAAGCGCTCCACTTTCGCGCCATTCAGACGACTTTTTGCTTCGCTTCTGGTGTGCCTTCTGGCCATCGCCTTGCTATCGGGAAGAAGCGTACTCCGCTCCCTCAACACGCACGCCGCCAATCCCCCTAATGACGACCTATCTCTTCTGGACGCCTACCGCCACGTCGAAGTAGCTTCTGTCTCTGACGCTCTGGAGAAAATTTCCGGCCACAAAATGTACATGTCCCATCGCATGCGCCCAATTTTCGGAAGCAAATTCGCCGGCTTCGCGCTCACCGTACAATTGAAAAAAGATCCCAACAACGATCCTCACGCCCTGGACGGCATGCTCGCCGCCATCGATCAGGGGGCAGCAAACTCCGTTTATGTAATGGCCGTGGAAGACGGCGTCGATATCGCCGGTATGGGCGGACTAATGGGCACCGCGATGTCCGCGCGTGGTTTTTCCGGCGCAGTCATTGACGGTGGCGTCCGGGACGTCGCTTACCTGACAAAAATAGGTTTTCCAGTCTACGCCTTGGGTATTGTTCCTTCCACTTCCGTAAGCCATTACCGGTTTGCCGGCGCGAATATCCCGGTGGTCTGTGATGGAGTCGCCGTCAATTCAGGTGACATCATCGTCGCCGATGCTGATGGCGTTACGGTCGTCCCCCGTGCGCAAGCGCCCCAGGTCCTGTCATTGGCCCAGGAAATGGATTTCAAAGAGCACTCCATGTACGCGGACATTGAAAAGCTCAAGTCCATTCAGGAAGCGGTAAAAAAAATTGGAAGGTTGTAATTTAGCGCTCCTTCGATTAGGAATGATTTACTGAATGCGCGCCCTGATCCACGAGGTCAAGAAAACGAATCAACATGCGCATGTTTCTATCCCTATGATTCACGAACAGAGCGACGATCGGCATGCTTATAAAAAATTCGCAATCTCATCCACTGCAACGCAGTGGAATAGGGCATCGCGCCGCGGACTCACAGCCCTGGCTTCCCTAATCTTTGGACTCACGCCTCTCGCTGCCCGGCAAGTGAACCAATCGGAAATTGTCGTCGACGTGAAAACGGAAGAACTAAATGTGCAACCGGTAGCAGCCAACTGGCTCTCCTACAACGGTGATTACACCGGACAGCGCTTCAGCAGCCTCGACCAGATCAACCAGACCAACGTCTCGCAATTGCGCGCGGCGTGGGTTTTTCATGCCCCCGATTCCCGCGACATGGAGGTGACTCCTGTAGTAGTCAACGGACTCATGCTGGTCACCGCGGCCAATGATGTCTTAGCACTCGACGCGCAAACTGGACGCATCGTGTGGCATTACTCGCGCCCCGTCAGTGAAGGCCTTATCGATGACGCCGCGCAACATCACAGCCGTGGCGTTGGCGTGTGGAAATCCCACATTTACGCAGAAACCGACAACGCCCATCTCTTCTGCCTCGATTCCCGGTCCGGTAATTTGCTCTGGGACGTCGCCTACGCCGAAGGAAATAAAAATTACGGCGCGACCAGCGCCCCATTGGTTGTCAAAGACAAAGTTATCGTCGGTACTTCCGGCGGCGACGATGGCGTTCGCGGCTTTGTGGCCGCATACGAAGCCGCGAGCGGTAAGCTGGCTTGGCGTTTCTGGACCATTCCCGGTCCCGGCGAACCTGGATCGGAAAGCTGGCCCGGCGAATTATATAAACACGGTGGCGGCACTACCTGGATGCCCGGCACTTACGACCCGCAGCTGAACAGTTTGTACTGGGACACCAGCAATCCCGCCCCCGATTTCGATGGCGCTGTCCGCCCGGGCGACGATCTCTACACCGATTGCGTGCTCGCGCTCGATCCCGACACCGGCAAGCTCAAGTGGCATTTCCAGTTCACGCCGCACGATTTGTTCGATTACGACGCCACCGAAACCCCCGTTCTGATCGACACCATTTATCGCGGAACGCCGCGGAAACTTCTCGTGCAAGCCAATCGCAACGGATTTTTATATGTGCTCGACCGTACCGACGGAAAATTTCTCTCCGCGGTGCGCTTCGTTGACAAACTAAATTGGGCCAGCGGGATCGACCCCCAGGGCCGGCCGATTCGAACCAATGTTCAACCTACCGAGAACGGCACACGCACCTGTCCAGGATTTGCGGGCGCTACAAACTGGTTTTCCCCTTCGTACCATCCCGCCTCAAAACTTTTCTTTTTCGTGGCTAATGAAGACTGCACCGTCTATTTGCTCAAGCCTGAAAATTTCAAGGAAGGCCGCACCTATTACGCCACCGGTGCCCGCCACAGCTCCACCGATCATGGCCAAAAAATACTGCTCGCTTTTGATTTGGAAGCTGATAAACCAGCGTGGCGCTACGTACAAGCCGGTGAGGGCTATTCTTCCGCAGGCACCATGACTACCGCCGGCGACCTTTTATTTTTCGGCGACAATGCGCAGTCGTTCGAGGCCGTCGATCCTCGCTCCGGAAAGCCCTTGTGGCATTTCAATACCGGTCAATCCATTCATGCTTCGCCCATGAGTTATGCGGTGCTCGGCAAACAATATGTAACCATCGCCGCCGGAAGCGACCTTTTTAGTTTTGCATTGCCATGAGTTGCAAATTCAAATCACTTGAGGAGGAAAGATTATGCTTTCGAACGTAAGCACCAGAAGGGGTTTTGCCGCGCGCCTGGCTGCACTCTTGCCAAGCCTCGGAATCGCCGGAATGGTCTCACCCACCGCCGGTGCCGCGGAAGATAAAGACACCGTCAAAAAACTCGATTATGAAGGCAAGCCCGCTAAAAGCACCGGCTTCATCACTCCGTTGATCGTGTACAACGGCGTGATTTACATCGCCGGTCAAGGCGCGCATTCACGCGGTGACAATTCCGACGCCGGCAAAACACCCGACATCGAAATGCATACCCGTATGGTGATGGAAAACGTTAAGACTCTCGTCGAAGCCGGCGGCGGCACCATGGATAGCATTCTGCAGCTCACCGTTTTTCTCACCAAACTTGACGACTACGATGGCCTCAATAAAGTCTTTAAGACTTATTTTCCCAATGGTGGACCGGCCCGCACCTGTGTTGCCGTCGCCGCGCTTCCAGGCCAATCACTGGTAGAAATCAATTGCACCGCCGCGGTAGTGAACGCCGCGAAGAAAGGCTAAAACATGAGTTTTCGCGATCGCTGGAATCGCAGAACATTTCTGGGCACGCTCGCTACCCTAACCTCCGCTGTCATTGGAAAAGGAACGCTCTTCGCTCCTTCCGCATCCGCCGCTTCCACCAAGGATGCGAAATCTTCCATCAAGGGTTTCGGCGCGACCGGCGAAGTCTATAAAGAACTCGGCGTGACCACCGTTATCAATGGCGAAGGCACCATGACCGTGCTCGGCGGTTCCTTGATGCGTCCCGAAGTGGAAGCCGTAATGGCCTTGGCCGGCCGTCACTTCGTCAGCATTCCAGATTTGGAAGTTGCTGCGGGAAAGCACATCGCGGAAATGCTAAAACTTCCGGCCGATTACGCGGTGATCGTCACCTCCGGTGCCGCCGCGGCCATGCAATCGGGTCTCGCCGGTATACTAACCGGCAACAATCCCAAATTCATCGAGCAATTGCCCGACCTCACCGGCATGAAATCGGAAGTCCTCATCCAGAAATCCCACCGTAACCCTTTCGACCACCAATTGCGTTCCACCGGTGTGAAGTTGGTCGTCGTGGAATCGCCAGACGACGTGAAGCGTGCCATCGGTCCGCAGACCGCCATGATGCATTTCTCGAATTTTGCAAACGACGAAGGCCAAATCAAAGTCGAAGAATGGCTGAAGCTGGCTCACGACCATCAAATTCCGGCCTTCATCGACGCCGCCGCCGACACTCCTCCGGTCTCCCATCTCTGGGACTACGCCAACATGGGCTACGATCTGATTTGCTTCAGTGGTGGCAAAGCCATCCGCGGTCCGCAATGCGCAGGCATGCTCATCGGAAAAAAAGACCTCGTAGCCAACGCGCTCCTCAACAACAGCCCGCACGAAGACACCCTCGGCCGCAGTCAAAAAGTGGGCAAGGAAGAAATCGTCGGCATGGTCAAAGCGCTCGAATGCTACCTGAACGAAGACCACGAAGCCCTCAACACAGAATGGCAGCGCCGTCTCGATCTGATCGCCACTAAAGTAAAATCTGTCCCCAGCGTGACCACCGACTTCCCCGCCCCGACCATCGCCAACCATGTTCCTCACCTGCATATCACTTGGGACCAGCGTCAAATTGCCATCACACCAAAAGACGCCAGCTCTATCCTCAAAAAGTCCGACCCCTCGATCATCCTGAGCGCTTCGGACCAAGGCTTATCGATGAATTCCTTCATGTTGCAACCGGGCGAAGACCGCGTCATCGCCGACCAATTAACGCAATTATTCAAGGCGCACAAAGCTTGAGTGGCGGCCTTTTGACAAATACGTGTATGAGCGATTCAGCAGAATGATTCAGCCTATCAGCCATACGCGATGGTTTCTCGTATTCTGGCTATTTGTGTTGAGCGCCGTCGCATTTCTCGATCGCGTTAACATTTCCATTGCCGGCTCTTCCATCGCCGCAGACTTTGGCCTGACCAATAGCCAATTAGGCTATGTCTTCAGTTCATTTTTATTGGGCTACGCGCTCTTTCAAACCGCTGGAGGCTGGCTCAGCGACAAGCTCGGCCCGCGCCGGGTACTCACCGTCGGCGTAGTGTGGTGGGGAATTTTCACCGCCCTCACCGCCATCGTGCCCTCGCAATTAGGAGGAGCATTACTATTTTTCGTCGCGATCCGATTCCTGTTGGGTGCCGGCGAAGCCGTCATCTATCCAGCTTCCAATCAATTTGTCTCCTGGTGGATACCCACCCAGGAACGCGGAATCGCCAACGGCATCATTTTCGCCGGAGTCGGCGTGGGTGCAGGCATCACACCTCCGGCGATCAGCTATGTAATGGTTCATTACGGCTGGAGATCCTCATTCTGGATGAGCTCGATAATCGGCCTCGCGGCTGGTTTGGTTTGGCTTTTAATAGCTCGCGACAAACCCGAGGACCATCCATCTGTAACTCCGGCGGAACTCCACTTCATTCAGTCCGGACGAACATTATCGTCCAACCAGTCGCCACCGGGCTTAACGACACCGCTTCAGCTCAATACCGCCAATTCATTGCCGTGGTCCACTATCTTGCAAAGCAAAAATGTCTGGGCCGTCACCTTAAGCTATTTCTGCTACGGCTACGTCGCCTGGATTTTCTTCAGTTGGTTCTACATTTATCTCGCAAAAGTTCGCGGCCTGAATCTGAAAGCCAGCGCCTTTTATGCCACACTTCCCTTCCTCGCTATGGCCGTCTGCTGTCCGCTCGGCGGAGCTATCGCCGACCGCGTAACACTGTGGCGCGGCAAACGCGTCGGACGTTGCGGAATCGCCGTACTCGCTATGGCGATGACCGCGGTGTTTCTCCTTCTCGGTTCCCGTGTCGCTAGCGCGCGCTTGGCGAGCGTCGTACTTGCCGGTGGTGCGGGAGCGCTTTATCTTTCGCAAAGCTCCTTTTGGTCCGTCACCGCGGATATCGGGGCGGCGTCTTCTGGCTCAGTTTCTGGCTTTATGAATATGGGCGCGCAACTAGGCGGAGCGGTCACCGCGTCGCTCACGCCTGCAGTTGCCGCCCGTTACGGTTGGACCGCCTCGTTTTACGTGGCAGCGGTTTTAGCGGCTCTCGGTGCGATAGCATGGTTGGCTGTGAATCCAGATCGAAGCTTGGCCGCAACTCAATAATCCCCAGGCAGCGGCCCTAGTGTCCAAAGGCTCAGGCGAGCCCGCCATTTGTCGAACTCAAGCAACCGGAGGAAAAGACCACTTCTCCACGTAATGTTAATTCAGACTCAGTCGCCCGGCACCTACGTACGCTTTCAATTTGTGTTTGCCATTTCCGGACTTTTCAAGAGACCGAAACAACCCGCCGTGTGACTCACCAAAGGGTTTCGCATCGATTTCACCTGAGGACACCGACGCCTTCACACTCGAGTAGTCGGTCACATCTCCAACGCCAATTCTCAATGCACCGAAATTCAGTTCCACGTCCTTGTCACCGACAACGTCCCTGATTTCCACATCTCCCGCGAACACCCGCACAACAAGATTCGACTCTTTGGGAACTTGCACGGTGATGGTCACATCGTTGCGCGGCCCGCCGGTAATCTCCAGCACACCAGAATTGCCGTGTTTTTCGAAGCGAGCCTGTACATCCTTGGAATCGAGACCTTGCCTTCCTGCTACCCGGACAACAATTCGGTCTTCATCGCTGCCGATGACGTGAATCTCTGCCGGGCGGATACGCAGATCGAGTTGCCCTCGCGGCGCGAAGTCAACGTAGAACGCGTGATGCGCAAGATCATTTTCGACCTCGAGGTTGTTTTGTGGGTAACTCGAAATTGGCAAAAAAAGCAGCACGGACACAACCGCAATGCGTGAGCGCATGGGTCACCTTCGATCTACATGACAATACGCAAAAAGACGCATAGAAGTTCCAGCCGCTCGATACCCATCTTAATCTGCATCGTTTGCATTGACCGGCTTTTTACGCGATTTTATCTAACATTGGTGGGGCACGTCGCGCCAAGCCACTTGGCCGTCGCGGCGTAGTTTCCGTTCACGCTGCCGGCAGGGGCGCTCATCGTCATTTGCCCCGTGCCTCTGAGGTTCTCGGTGTCAAGTGCGTCGAGTCGCAACCTAAAATCGATCTTTGTGCCTTCGCTTCCAGGCGCACATGTTCCACGCGCTTCCATCGTTGAACCAGTCGAACTCAAAACCGTGTAAGTACATTTTTTCTCCGGATCGCTAAACGGGTACTTGTTCAAATCTTCTTTTTTCAAACAGGACCTGTAAGTATTTGTTCGTGGAGGAGCTCCGGGACCGTTGAGCGTAATGTTCATCGTTACTTCCCAAAGGCCTGGCTTGACATTGAGCGGTTGCACGCTGCTGTCCGCCAGCAGTATCGTCGCCGACGCAAGAACTGCACCAATCAAAACCATCTTTCGCATCTCCGCCTCCTCGAGAATTTGCCTTCGACCACCTTATTTACTTGGCCCTGGTACTCGGCAATGTACCCTCCCGGGTGGCGCTTGAACAAGCTTTTCCATTTATCAATCTTGATGGGGCGGACATCTACGAGAATAAAAACTGGCAATGGGCGGTTCTTGCTTATGTGACCCACTGAGTCCACCGGTGAAGTCTGGCCGAACTGGATCTCTAGCTAGCTAGGGCTCCTCTCGCGAGAACGTTGACTATGAAATGTGACTTTGCTGATGCCTTCCTTCACAGCTACCTCGACCGTGAGCTGAGCGCCTTTCGCACCGTGGAATTCGAACGGCACATGCTGCATTGCGCCGACTGCGGCGCTGAACTTGTGGCCCAGGACTTCTTAAAAAGCAGATTGCAGGTCGCTCAACTCTACGAGCCCGCACCTGCTTCGCTTCGCAGGAAGATTGCGCGGCAACTCCAGTCCGGGGCGCCCTCCTCAGCCGCCTCAAGGCCCGTCCTTTGGCCTTGGCTCGCTGCCGCCGCGGCGATTCTACTAGTCGCGCTCCTGGTGTGGAGAATCAGTCCTGAGTTTCGCACCGACGACTATCAAGCCGAGTTCGCCGCCGAAATTGTAGACGCACATATGCACTCCCTGCAGCCAGGCCACATCACTGGCATCGCTTCCAATAATGAGCGCGCGGTAAAGCAATGGTTGGAGCCTAAAGTTAAATTTGCTTTACCCGTCCGCGATTTCGCGAGCGACGGTTTTGCCCTACAGGGCGGGCGTCTCGACATTATCGAGGGCCGCCCCGTTGCGGCGCTGGTGTACGCTCGTCGAGGAAATCTGATCAATGTATTCGTCTGGTCCACAACGGAACCAGACGCTTCACCACACGCGGGGTCTCGGCAAGGGTATCAATGGATCGACTGGCGCAAGGGCCAACTGGATTTCTGCGCCGTTTCCGATGCCGATCCCACCGACCTTGAGCAACTCCACCAGTTGATCATTGGGTAGTTCCACCTCTTCGCGTCCGACGTCATAGACGTACCTTTCAACGCTATTCATTCTGTGCAACTCGAGTTCGCGAATTTGACTGAGATGAGTTGGAGTCCGGATCGGCATTACTTAGCCATCGGGAATAGAACGCCTCAGGTACAGGTAGTAAGAGATGAACAAGGAAAGATCGGCACATGAATGCCGGACGCGCACTAAAGTGATTAACGATTGTGATTCGAAGCGCGATCCGCGCGCAGTGCTCGACAAATCGGAACCAGATTGGATGACGTGCGGAAGGATCGACAATGTTTAAAACTATAATTGTGGTATGGCTGGCACTACTTGTACTGGCCCTATATGTATTCACGTCGGTAACCCGCATCATTGAAAAACGTAGGCCAACGCCTCCATCACACAGTGTGCAGAAGAAAACTTCTGCTTTATAGACAGCAAGCGGTTTTCTGTTTTTGAAGAACAAGACGATCAGTCTTAACACTGGTCGGACTGGGAATTCCTTATGAAAGTGTTTCGGGAAAAAGACTGTAGGCAGGCCAGCCTGGTCCCCGCACTTATCTTTTGCTTGGGCATATTCATCCCATCGTCTCCGTTGGAGGCGCAGTCAAATAAAACATCAACCTCCGGCCCGACTAGGCACGCAATTGCGGACAGCAGCATTGATCCGCTTCAGCAGATAAGCAAATCCATGCAGGAGCTCTCGAAACGGGTGAGCCCCAGCGTCGTGCAGATTTTTAGTACCGCCTACTCCCCGGAGAGCGACCGAGAGCACCGAAACACCGATTTGTTGTCGCGCGGACTGATCTCCGGATCAGGCATCATCGTTGCCTCCGATGGATGGGTAGTAACGAACGCGCACGTGGTTCAAGGAGCGCGGCGAATTCGCATCCGTCTTAGTGAGGAAGCCGCAGCATCCGCTATTCGGGACGGTAAATCACGCCACGCGTTATTTGAGGCCCAACTGCAAGTCGCAGATCGAGACACCGATCTCGCGCTACTGAAAATCGATGCAACCAATTTGCCCGCACTGGAATTTGCTGATTCCAGCGACCTGAAGCAGGGGCAATTGGTGTTGGCTTTTGGCAGTCCCCTGGGTCTTGATAATTCGGTAAGCATGGGCGTTGTGAGTTCCATCGCCAGAAAGCTTGATCCAGATAGTCCGACCATCTACGTCCAGACCGATGCAGCGATAAATCCAGGTAATAGCGGCGGACCGCTGGTAGATACCAGTGGCCATATAGTTGGCATTAATACACTTATTCTTACCCAGTCAGGCGGCAATGAAGGAATCGGGTTGGCCATTCCCAGCAACGTGGTGCGAAGTGTCTACAATCAGGTTCGAAATGATGGCCACGTTCACCATCATCAAATAGGTGTATCGGCGCGGAATATCACCCCGGCCTTGGCATCGGGACTCGGTCTCGATCGCGAAGATGGCGTCGTGATTGAAGATGTGATCCCGTTGAGTCCCGCCGACACGGCTGGTCTAATGCCCGGCGACGTTGTTTTATCTGTGAACCAAAAGCGCGTTCAAAATATCCATCAATTCGCGCTCGGTTTGTATTCTCTCGCCATCGGTGAAAACGCGAGACTTGAAATTCAGCGCGGCAAACAGACCACCTTTTTCGAGGTGCCACTAATCGAAAAACAGGATGTGCAAGGGCGCCTTGCTGACCTGGTTACAACAGAACAGAGCAAAGTTCCGCAACTTGGAATCCTGGCGCTCACCCTCGATGACAAACTTCGGTTGATGCTTCCCCAGCTTCGAACTCGATTTGGAGTTGTCGTCGCTGGCAAAGAATCCGAGGGCGGTTATTTGGGTGAGAGCACGCTCCCAGGTGACGTAATCTACGCCGTGAGCGGAAAGTTCGTGGACACCATCGAATCCCTCCGTTCAGCGTTGGATGACCTCAACACCGCCGACGCCATAGTATTGCAAGTGGAACGACAGGGTAGCTTGCACTATGTAGTCCTCGAAACAGATAAATGAGCTGATTCACAGACATTCCTGACAATTGCGGTCAGTAGAAAGCTCAACACGGTGGACCGGCTACCCGGAAGCCACACAGATGAGATGTCCAGTAATATGCCGTCCTGATC
>DATHGV010000465.1:0-23471 GCA_035490135.1 Candidatus Methylomirabilota bacterium | reverse complement strand
TGCCATCCTCCTTAATGGTTTGTTCTTTTACTTCGCCTACTTGCCAGTTTCCGTTTCCATCCGGAACCAGCAGGGTTTTCTTCACTTCGACGGAGTGGTCGGCGTTACGCTTTTCGAGTTCGTGCGTCTGCAGCAGCGTACCAAAGCCGCCGTTGCCGTCAGCCTGGTAGAGTGTGGTTTTCGTCTCCTGCGTATCCGGGCCGGACTTGGTGGTATCGGCGACCTCGCGCTGCACAACCTGGAAATATCCGTTCACATCAGACTTTGAAGTCGTACGCGTTACCTGCTTATCACCGCTTGCTGTCGTTCGGGCATCCTCTTCCGTTACCTGGGACAGTTGCCTTCGCCCATTGCCGTCCCACCTATAGGTGCGCACCACGGTTCGTGTCGTGGAGTCATTTACGTGGATGGTTTCTGTCTCCGTGTCGGAATCGGGTTGATAATGACCATCAGGCCCGAGCACTTCTGCCCTTTGTTTATCGACACTTCGGTTGCCGGACTTGGTGTGGCTCTCCATCGTCCGCGCTGGGTTGGTGTTTTCGGCTTTGGATTCCGCAGTGGTGGCCCAAGATTCATCGCCCTTATTGGACTGAGAATCTTGCGCGCGCGCGACGACAAATGGACCGACGCATAGAACAATAACCAGCAGCGGCTTCACGAAAAGCCTGATGGCAGCGAGAGAGAAATGATCTTCAGATTTTAGAACTGCCATGTGGTTGCTCCTGCAATCAGCAATGCAAGTATCTCGGATCTTTCCCAGGGAGTCTAGAAACCACGCAAGGCCAGTTCTATATCGTCAAAGCACTCGATGACCTTGTTCAGACTAACAATCTGCATTACTTCACGCAATCGGACGGAAGGGTTAAGTAGTTTCAGCTTTCCGCCTCGGCTCTTAAGCGACAACCAATTGCGCACCAAACCCCCGATTCCCTGGCTATCAATGACAGTGATCTGGCTGCAGTCCAACAGGAAGAATCGACATCCTTGGCCGGCAAGGTCTTGAATCTTGTCTCGAAGCTCAGGGACGTTCTCGATTGTCAACCGTTCGCTCAACTCCAGCAAAGTGATTGGTCCAACTGTCCGCTGGCGAAGGATCAGGGGCATCCAAACGACCTCTGGATGGTGAATAGTGCCCGCATTGTGAATCAGTTTTGCGCCCAGTGGAACCGAAATCTTCAGATCGCCGCTAGGGCCAAGCCGCTCTGTTGGCTTCCTAATCCCATTCTGAGCCGAACGACTGAGGCCGTGAATGCGAACCATTCCTGAAAGAGACATTTTGAAACAATCTCTTCGCCGCGAGCGTATATATGCGAATATGCGAAGCTGTCCGCTCTACCCCTTTCTCCTGCTTTGGGTGCTGTTTGCGTGCGGCCTGGCTCGTGCCTCTGACCTCGCTTTGGTCGGGGCGAAAATTTATCCTTCACCCACAGAACAAGCAATCGAGAACGGCTCGATTCTTGTGCACGACGGGCGCATTCTTGCCTTTGGGCCAAGCGCAGCCGTCAAAGCCCCACCCGATGCCACGGTAATTGACTGCAGAGGTTTGGTGGTAACTGCCGGCTTCTGGAACAGCCACGTGCACATCCTTACGCCGGGCTTGCTTCACGCGGAAAAACTATCGTCTCAACAGATCACTTCGCAACTTGAAGAGATGCTGACGCGCTGGGGATTTACGACCGTCTTTGACATCGCGTCTGTTCTGAACCACACGATTCTCATCCGGCGCCGGATAGAAAGCGGCGAAGTGAAAGGGCCCAGAATTCTCACCGTCGGCGAGCCATTTTGGGCGCTAGGTGGAACGCCCATTTACGTCAGGGGGTTTCTTGAGGCCAACCACATCAGCATCCCCGAAGTAGAATCGAACGCTCAGGCGGTAGAGCGGGTGCGCCAGCAGATCTACGACGGCGCAGACGGCATTAAGATTTTTGCGGGTTCCGTCGAACGGAACAGCATCTTGATAATGCCTTTGGATTTGGCTAAAGCTACCGTCGCGGAGGCCCACCGCGCGGGGAAACCGGTTTTTGCCCATCCTTCCAACCAGGAGGGACTCGAAGTAGCCCTTCAGAGCGGAGTTGACATCCTAGCCCACACAACACCAATCGGTGGCCCCTGGAGTTCGTCACTCGTCCAACGTTTGAAGGCCGCACAGGTAGCTCTAATCCCCACGCTAACTCTGTGGCACATCGAAAGCAAAAGCGAGCCACCCGGGGAGTTCGAAAAAGGGATGAACACGGTGGTGCTGCCACAGCTGCGGGCATATTCTGTAGCGGGCGGGCAAATTCTGTTCGGCACTGATGTGGGCTACATCGAGCAGGTCGATACTTCAGAAGAGTTCATGTGGATGTCTCGCGCGGGCATGAGCTTCCAGCAAATCCTTGCTTCTCTCACCACGAATCCTGCGCAGCGCTTCGGCTACTCGACCCGTCGCGGACGCATCGCGGAAGGGATGGACGGCGACCTTGTGGTCCTGCGTGCGGACCCTGCGCAAGACGCGACGGCCTTTTCCAAAGTGCGTTACACGATCCTCGGCGGGAAGATCATCCACTCGGAGAAATGAAATCCTGCAGCTCGCGATGTTCCATTTATGCAAGCTGGAAACTTGATTAGTTCTGGTGTTGATTGCAGAGACCACACCCAACAACCAAAAAAGCAACGCCAAAGGCAATGTGCTCACCTTCCTCATTGGCGCACCCTCGGTCATAACTCAACTTGCTGCGTTCGATTCGAGCAAATGAGTGTGCGGAAAATCGCTTGCAACGGCCGGAGTCGTTAGAGATGACACAATAACCGACCGATGTCCTATAAAAGCAGTTGACCGCGCCTGCGCCGCAGTCACTGGTGCCAGAAACTTGTCTCGAGTTTCCGATATCCGGAAAATCTAATCACGGATCCGTTTCGGCGAGCTAAGGCCGACTTCCGAGTGGTGCCTCGCGCCCGCATAAAAGCTGGCTCCGGTACTGGCGATCGCTGGCATGGTGGCAAGGGCTGTCGATGTTGAGGTCCTTTGACCCCGTTGGAGAGATTTTTGAACCTATCGTCACCGGGCCGGAGCGGATCCCAATCTTCCAATGAGGAGCGGGAATCATGACAGAGAAAAAAACTATGGAGGAACCGGAAGGAGAGAAAAGAATGGGGGCGGCGATTGCAATCGGAAGATCCGGGGCTGGAAGTAGTCCATTCGCATGCAGCGGGGATCGATGTTGGGAACGGCATGCATTACGTCGCTGTGCGACCGGATCGCGATCCACAACTGGTGCGCCGGTTTGAGTGTTTCACTGCAGACCTGCATTGCCTAGCAGAATGGTTACAGCGATGTGGAGTGAAGACCGTGGCCATGCAGTCAACGGGAGTGTATTGGATCCCCATCTACGAAATTCTCGAAGAACGTGGCATCCAAGTGTATTTGGTTAATGCACGGCGCACGAAGAACCTTCCGGGACGGAAGAGCGATGTGCAGGAGAGCCAATGGTTGCTGAAATTGCACACCTACGGGTTGTTGAACAACTCGTTCCAACCGCCTTCAGAGATTCGCGTCCTTCGTACCTGCTGGCGACAACGGGCAGAGCACGTGCATGGAGCGGCGACGTGCGTTCAACGTATGCAGAAAGCGTTGACGCAGATGAACGTGCAATTAGCGAATGTAATCAGCGATGTGAGTGGGCTAACCGGGCAGGCGATCATACGGTCGATCATTGCCGGAGAGTACGATCCGCGAAAGCTGGCTGAACTCAGTGATCCGCGCATTCATGCAAGTCGTGAGGAGGTGGCCAAAAGCTTGGAGGGCCACTGGCGTCCGGAACTGCTGTTTGTATTGCAGCAGGAAGTAGTGATGTACGACACCTACCAACAACGGATCGCAGAGTGCGATCAGCAATTGCAGAAGCACTTGGCGAGTTTTGCGGATACTATTCCGCTCCTACCGACCGCAGGGGAACCCAAAAGAAAGAAGTCAAAACCAGCTAAGAACGCTCCGCGATTCGAACTCCGGAGTGAACTGCAGCGCATCACGGGAGTTGATCTAACGCGGATCGACGGCATCGACGTGATGGTGGCCCAGACTTTAATCAGTGAAGTGGGGCTAGAGATGAGTCGGTGGAAAACCGAGGCACACTTCTCCTCCTGGCTGGGATTATGCCCGGACAACCGTACCAGTGGAGATAAGGTGCTGGCCCGCGGAACCCGGCGTGTAGTGAATCGCGCGGCCACAGCATTGCGAATGGCTGCCGTCACCTTGATGCGCAGTCGCACTTACCTCGGAGCGCAATACCGACGGTTGCGCACCAAGCTCGGAGCTCCGAAAGCCATTACGGCGATGGCTCACCGCCTCGCTCGACTGGTCTATCGAATGCTGAAGTATGGTCAGCACTACGTTGACAAAGGCGCTGAGTACTACGAGCACAGATATCGCCGACAGCAGATCGAGTTTCTTAGAAAGAAAGCAACCAAACTAGGCCTCCAGATCACACTGGCACCCGTGAAGAAGTCTCTGGAGAGGATTGAGCCAAACACTCAAAACCTACTCTAAAAAAGGGGCGCCCTTTTATAATGTGTGGAATTTCAAATGTCCAGTTACCCGACGCAACTCACTAGGCATGCGGCCGCGACGTCACCACTTCACATATGCGAACCTCGGGCCCTGAATAATTTCGGATTGCCCGTTATATGGCGAAGGGGATACAGTGCCGCCGGGTGATCTCTGGAGGCAAGACATGAAAGCGTCTTTGCTTTATCGAATCGCTTCTGTTCTTCTGCTGCTTTTTGCCATCGGACATACACTTGGGTTTCGTCAAACCAATCCCGAATGGGGAGTAAGCTCGCTCATTGACTCAATGCGGTCGATTCATTTCGATGCACAAGGGTTTAACCGGACTTATTGGGACTTCTTTAGCGCATTCGGGCTTTTTTTCTCTGTGTTTCTTTTGTTCGCCGCGGTATTGGCGTGGGAGCTGGGCGGCCTTCCGGCGGAGATTTTTGCACGCCGCACTGCGTGGGCGCTCGCCATTTGCTTTGCAGCGGTCACAGCTTTGAGCTTGAGATACGCCTTCACTACCCCCATCGTTTTCTCAACCATGATCACGATGTGTTTGATTGCTGCGGCATGGCTTTCAGCGAAGAAGCCAGTCTGGAGCCGTTGATTGCGCGTGTTCTGAATTCTATTTATTTTGGGTGGTACTGATCTGGCTCGAGGTAATTGCGCATGCTGAAATTATTCCGGCACCGGTTCTTGGCTGTAGTTTTGCATTTTGCGGTATGGGCCGCGTGCTTTCTGGCTACACCGTTCTTCCCGGTTGCGTCCGCGCAGAATGAGCCTGTGCGCGTCATTGCTTTCGGCGCGCACCCGGACGATTGTGACCTCGGCGCAGGAGGTCTGGCCGCCAAGTATGCTGCGCTCGGTTTTAAAGTTAAGTTCGTGTCGCTAACCAATGGTGACGCGGGCCACCAGACTCAAGGGGGAGAAGAACTCGCCAAGCGCCGCCGCGCAGAAGCGCAGGAAGCCGGCCGACGCATCGGCATCGAATACGAGGTGCTCGACAACCATGATGGCAAGCTCTTGCCTACGCTAGATGTCCGCGAGCAAGTCATCCGCGAGATCCGTCAGTGGAAGGCCGACGTCGTCATTGGGCCCCGCCCCAACGACTATCATCCGGACCACCGATACACGGGTGTTTTGGTGCAGGACGCTTCGTACATGGTCATCGTGCCCAACATCGTTAAAGATACCCCGCCCCTGCCGCGGAACCCCGTCTTTCTGTACTATAGCGACCGCTTCACCAAGCCGCAGCCGTTCCGGCCAGACATTGTGGTATCGATCGACGATGTGTTTCAGAAGAAGATCGATATGTTGGACGCGCATGTTTCACAGTTTTATGAATGGTTGCCATGGACTACCGGCAACCTTGATCAGGTTCCTAAGGATGTCGTTGAGAGGAAGAAATGGCTGGCGGCGCAACCGATGGTGGTGCGAAAGGGACCCCCTGAATGGCGAGTTACACTCGAGAAACGCTATGGGGCGGAAGCGACTAGCATTCAGCACGTCGAGGCCTTTGAAATCACCGAATACGGACGTCAGCCCAGCGAGGAAGAGATTCGTAAGCTATTTCCATTTTTTCCACGATAAAATGGCACGTCCTTGAAATAGGAATAACTTTGGACGTCCAGCAGGTGGGATTGAATTGTAGCCAAATGACGATTCGCAGGGCCAGCGCAGTCCGTGGTTGATCAGTCGCGTCACCAGGGGCTACGGCCGCAAGCACATTCACCTTAGCCCATGGCTGGGAAATAAAACTCTCTCACTCCGCTTGGACTGACTGATCCTGCACACTCAATCGTTGCAGCACTATACCCTCGATCCATGCCGCTGTATAACGTTCGTTGCATCCTTACGATCGGCTCTCCCGCATCGTGACACACCTGCGTGAACGGATTTAAAACGTATGACAGTATCAACACCAAATTCGAACCTCGGCCGTCACATGTTTGGAGTAGCGGCTTTGGCCTCTGGCCTCATCACGCTGGCCTGGCACGACTCCAACGACGGGCATCAACTGCGTTACGTGGTCTACGCCGCAGCAGCCGCGCTGCTCTTCGGTGGCGCTGCGATTCAGTTCCGTCGGACCGCGAAAGCGGGCGCAGCCGTCCTTGGTGCGGCTTATCTTGTTTTCGTCCTACTGAGCGTGCTAGGAATTGTCGCCGAACCGCAGATCTACATTAGCTGGGGCAACTTCTTCGAGCAGTTCTCTCTTTTGAGCGGAGCGGCGATCGTTTATGCGAAGTTGTCATCAGCATGGCCGCCGGAAACGCTTGCTCGGATCGGCCGCATTCTTTTGGGCATCTGTGCCGCTTCCTTTACCCTCGAACAGGCGATTTATCTGGACGCTACCGCCAAGTTTGTTCCGAAGTGGGTTCCGCCCACTCAGATGTTTTGGGCGGTAACAACGACTGTTTTTTTCGCACTCGCGGCTGTGGCTCTTCTTACAAATCGCATGGCACTTCTCGCGAGCCGCCTACTGACAATGATGGTCGTGAGCTTTGGGCTACTCGTGTGGATACCGTTGGTTTTTTCGAATCCCCACAATCATACGAATTGGAGCGAAAACGCCGAGACCTTCGAGATTGCCGGAGCAGTATGGATTCTCGCGGATATCCTCGGCGAGTATCGGCTTGCTGATCGTCGCCCGCGATGACGTGAGGCGTGCCGCACCAGTTTCTTTCCAGGCGGCAAATAATTCGGCGTCGGCCATCTCGGTATGGTAGAAACGCTGAAGCAGGTGCTCTGCGGCTCCTGCAAATTTCCGAACGAGGGCCAACTCGTTGATCTCCAACCGTTCTGTACCGACTGACATAGTGCTTCCGCACATAAGGTATCGAGATTTGGAAGAAGCCCTCGTGTGGCTCAGCAAGGCCTTCGGGTTCGTGGAACATTACCGCTACGGGACTCCACTGAGTGGAGCGCAGATGAGTGCCGGCAAAGCCTGGATCATGCTTAGGCAAGCTCGGCGTGAAGATGCGACGCCGAAAGAGCTTGGTTTTGGGACGCAGAGCCTAACAGTTTTCATCGAAGACATCGAAGCGCATTTCCAACGAGCCATATCCGCCGGTGTCGCCATCGTAGAAGATCTGCACGAGACTGAGTATGGCGAACTGCAGTATGGAGCCGAGGACCTCGACGGTCACCATTGGCTGTTCTCGCGTCACACCAGGGACGTGAACCCCGAGCAGTGGGGCGCTGCGGTGTCGCGTGCGCGGTCCGACGCCTCAAATTTCTCCGATGTTGGCCGCCAATGATTGAGAGGCCTCGATTGAATTTTACAAAGCCGCATGTTGCGACGATCGACCAAACGATGAGCCTTGACGTTAAGGAGTAAGAGGATTCTAATCAGACTTCGCGGCTCTACTTGAGGACGGTAGAGTCCGTCGCTGGGACGACTATAGAGAGTCGAGACGCAGTCAACATTTGGAGGTTACAAATATGGCTACTAAAGCCGACAAACGCAGTGCCAGTTACCGTCAGATCGAGAGCGGCACAGAACGGGCTAAGCCGATTCTGCATCAGAACGCTCGCGAAATTCAGCCTTACGGAAAAATCGCGAAGTTGCCGATTGCGTTGGATGAAAAGGTGTGTGCGGCCAGCGCCGAGAACTTGAACCAGGTTCTGGCGGATACCATGACGCTTCGCGACCTCTACAAGAAGCACCATTGGCAGGTTGCGGGACACACTTTTTACCAGCTTCATCTGCTTTTTGATAAGCATCATGATGAACAGGACGAGTTAGTGGACGTGATCGCTGAGCGAATTCAACTGCTGGGCGCCATCAGTCTGGCAATGGCAGCGGACATCGCTGAGACGACCATCATTCCGCGTCCGCCGCGCGGCCGGGAAGAAGTGCCTGTTCAATTATCCCGTCTGCTGGAGGCTCACGAAATCATACTTAAAGAGGCCCGCACGATGGCCGCACAGGCGGATGAAGCTGAAGATGATGGCACAAACGACCTGCTAGTCAGCAACGTGATCCGCTCGAACGAGCTGCAAGTGTGGTTTCTCGCGGAACATCTTGTAGACGTGCCAGTAGTGCACGCCGACAACGCAAAAGCTGCTGCATCGGGTCGATAATTCAGCCAAGCGGGAAATTAAGAGAAATAAAAAAGCGCCGAGGCCGGGTGAACAGGACTCGGCGTTTTGCTTTAGCGGTGCGCCTGGATCACTTTCCGACTTAAGGCTGGTTGCCACCTCTAGAAAACAACTGACCCTTTGGGCAGGTTCAAATCACAAACGAAGCTGTCACAGTTGCTCGGTCCAGGCCGAGGGATTCTAATGAAGGTTCGACATGGAGTCTGTTGCGTCGCCTTACAAATGGCGGTCATATTCCAAGCAAATGACACGTTGCTGGCACAAGATGTGGCTGCGGCAGCCCGCGCCAACCGTGCCAATCAGAAGAACGCGACGGCGGTGAAGGCTGACAACGAATGGTACAGTCCGACGCGCGCTTCGATACGTGCGGAGGGCACAGGTGCTTCAGGCACAATTTTCTACGAGATTAGCGGCAACCAGGACCTGAAGATCACCATGAATACCGCGGAAAAAGGAAAGAAGCAGATCGCAGAATTGATGGTAATCAACGGTCAAAGCCAATGGATGCTGGCAAAGAATGTGCCCTTGGAGAAAGGCTATGAGATTGATGCTCTCGACGGAGCAGTGTTGGGCCTCAAGCTGGCCTTAGAGCTTCTCCGCGCGGCGGCTCCAGGTGGTCCGTCAGCAATCAAGCAAAAATCGATTTTTGATGTTAAGGAGGACAGTCGATCGATTGCTGTGAATACCGCCTCAGCAAGTGGAGGGCTCGAAGCGCCTTGGACACTGCATGCCATTATCGAGCCGATCAGCGCAGACCAGTGGTCGTTTGAGCTTGTGGCCAAGCATGGAGAAACCATGCACATCAGCGGGACATGGCAAAAGGACGCGGCTCCACCGGTCTTTGCTGACGACCTCTCGCTAGAGGGTTGGCAAGTTTTGAGCATAGGGCCCATAAAAACGACAGACGGGAACAGCACCATTCTTGATTACGGCGCACAGATTTCCAAAAGTCACCCCAAAACACTTGGTGAGCTGCGAACAATGTCGGGGCATTAGGATCATTGCATATCTGACTGTCGCCACGGTTCGCCACTTCTCCGATTAGCGCGCCAGCCAGTCCTCCGGACATTTTGGTGGACGAAAAACCTCTCCCAAAACGGGGCACTCCGGTTTCGAGCCTGAGTTTGTATAATGCCCTCGCACAATGGCGCTTCGAGGTCGCCGGTATGGGGGGCCTGAGTTTCCTCATCTATCCGTGGGGATTCATTATTCAAGGAATTGCCCTTTGGCACTTCGTCAAGCGGCGTCCCGAGAACTATTGGCTCTTCATCATCATTTTCGGTGGGGTGCTCGGAGCCGGAGTGTACATGATTGTCGAAGTGATCCCTGACCTTGGATTGTTACGTGGGGCACTTCGGGGATTCGGAAAACGATCGAGAATCCGGGCGCTGGAAATACAGATCCTGGATAATCCTTCGGCGGGAAATCTGGAAGAATTGGCGGAACTGAATTTTGAGCAAAAGAATTACAGGAAAGCGCTAGAGGCGCTGAACCGGGCAATATCGTTGCGCACCGATTCGCCCCACGCGTTTTATCTGAGAGCAAAATCTTCGCTGGCGATGGGCAAGTACGCGGAAGCCCTACCCGACTTAGAATATGTAGTAGCAAAAGATCCGAAATTTGACTATCACCGCGCAACAGGATTGCTAGGCGACGCCTATGCCCGGACCGGAGATTTGGATAAAGCAGCGATTTATTTCGCACCTGCCGCTCAGTATTCGACAACTCCGGAAACGCTGTATAACTATGCGAACTATTTGAAATTGGCCGGGAGAAGGGAGGAGGCGCTGGAGTGGGTGCGACAGTTAGCGACGAAGAAAAAAACGCTGCCGAGATACATGCGGAGGGAGGCACGGCCGTGGTTTGCGAAGGGCAAGGCGCTACAGAAAGAATTGACTCGGTAACAAGCAGAGAAAGCGCCGAGGCCGGGTGAACCGGACTCGGCGCTTTGCTTTAACGGTGCTCAATCGTTGTCTTTGAGTTTTTTGTGAAAGGCGAAGAGGTCGAATAAGTCCCCGATGACGGCGGGGCTGTTGGCCGGAACTAGGCGTTGCCTTTTGTTGGTTTGGGGTTGGGCAGGTTGTCGCGGCTGCGCTTTGAAATGGTTCCGAGGTTCCAATTTCGCTCGATGGCCTCTGATTTCAAAGCCGCCTTCACGGTTAAAGTTCTCCGGTGACGAACTGGGCTCGACCGTATCCGAAAGACCAGTCTTCGTCAGCATTCTGCGTTATTGAAACAACGACATCTGAGGGCTTGACCCCACAGCAGCGATCTAGTTCCCGGCAGAGCAACTCGTAGAAGTTTTGTTTTTCAAGGCGACTTCGCGGACGGGTCGTCACTTGCACCATGACGACCCCATCGGTACGCGGTATGCCCAATCCCGTGTCCTCGACTTTCATTTTCGTCGCAGGGTGTTCATGCACAATCTGATAGCGGTCGCGTTCTGGCACTTTGAACGCAGCAAGCATCGCGCGGTGGATTGCATCGAGCAATTTTTTCAGCTCATCTTCGCTGCGGCCCTCAATTACATCGATTCTGAGAAGTGGCATCGAACTGTCTCACGCCTTCCACTGCGAGCCACGGATGACACTGCAGAAGTTCAGGGGCTTGAATCTTGGATCCTTATCCGCCAGCACATCTGCCTTCACATTGCCGAATGTTGTTTGGGGCTTGCGTTTGATGCCATCGTAAAAGGCCTGGATGATGTCTTCTTTAAAGCGCTCCGTGCGGGGGTACGCGGCGACAATTGCTTCGCGATCAGCGTCGGAGAATTCCAAGTAGGCAATTCCGAGAACATCCATCTCAACACCGTTGGTCAATAGCGCAACTACCGGATGCATGTACTGCGGAATCCCCGGCGTGGTGTGCAGTGCGATTGCTGTCCAAACTGTCTCAATCTCTTGCTGTGAGATATTGTGGCGACGCAGGAACGCTCGCGCCGCGTTCGCGCCATCCACTTCGAAGCGGTCCGATGCACTGCTAAACATCGGCGTCAATCCCATGTCGTGAAACATGGCGGCAATGTAAAGCTGCTCGGCGTCGAACTGTAGCTCGCGCCTTTTTCCTGTAAGCGAGCCGAAGTAATACACACGAGTCGAGTGATTGAACAGCAAGGCAGACTCGGTGTCACGCACCAGCTCGGTTGCCTCTCGCGCAAGTTTGCTGTCGGGAATCCCTACCCCTGAGATCGAGATTGCTTCTGTCGTGTTTCTTGTTGTCACTGGCATATTTATACCTCCCTTGACACGTAGTGCATGTTCTATTCCAAAGGCCGTTCAGGGTAGGAGCACGTCTTAAGCCCCGCTTTTTCTGCACACGAGAAAGTACGAAGAACAGAATCCGTCAATATGCGGACACAGCGTCAGCCTGTAGTTCATCTGGACACCCCACAGAGCGAGCAGGTCAAGGACCCAGCTGTTCGGATCAGCTCGTGCTGGGATCGGAAGGACGAGATACATGCGAAAGTGTAAGTTGGCAGGATTAAAGATTCAGGAGAAAAAAAAGCGCCGAGTCCAGATGAAACGGACTCGGCGTTTTTTGCTTATTGGTGGTGATTAATCGTTCCTGCACACCTTCAGCCATGGAGGTTGCGCCTTCGCCGGTAGTGCGATTGTTGAAATTTGTTGGCAAGGGTTTTCCGTTTGTGCCTGCTCCAACGGTGACTTCCGCCCATGGGAATAAATCCGCTTTGCAGCCGCTGGGATTCTTGGCGGTGGCATATTTAATGTTGCAATCCTCTTGCTGCCACATTTGATAAAAGCGGCGCACTGGGCTTGCGGCATACGAGTCATACGGAAAGGACTTGGAAGTCAACTGGAAGGGTCCTGAGGGTAGATCAAGCACGTTCTGAATACGCTGGTCGGGAACGTGCGATGGCTGTCCGGTGCCTCCGGTGAGCAGATATTGGTAATACGTGGGGAATAGGCCGTTTTCCAAGGCCATTGCCTGGGCTAGCGTCCAAATGCCATTGTCTTTGCAGACGTCCGAGGGGCCGCCGGTCAGTGAAGGAGGAAGAGTTGGATAGACGACATCCTGCGCGCCCTTTTCCGGACTGATTTGATATTTATCCTGATGGAAGTCGTCGGCTTGAAACTGCGCTGCTTGGAAAAAATTCGGACCGGGGGGGCCGTCGGCAGTGATGATTTTTCTGGAAAGAAGATTATCCACGCTTTGGCCTTTGGTCGGTTTGTAGGTGGCAAAAACGTGATCGAAGGTACGATTCTCACCCACGATAATGATTACGTGCTTGATGGGCTGGCTGTTTTTGGCTTCTCTTGGGCTTGTAACGATGGGGCAAACATTCCTCCCAAAGCGAACTGCACGATGGTCGCGCCAGCTACGGCGATGCGGCAGTACTGTACGCACTCGGATACCACTTCTTTTAAGGTCATGCACTCTCCTTCTTGCGGAACCATGGAATGAAAAATCAACTGCGGGAGTGCACATTGCACTTTGCGCTTTATGTGGATATTGCGTTGCTGTGAATTGCCAGTAACACAGGGTCGATTACGAAAAACCTACGCCCAGAGTACTACTGAGTGAAGAAGAAAGATTTACGCTGGATTGTTGTGGGGCTTTTGTGGAGCGTTGCAAGGACTACTGGGGGACTTCGTCGCTGACGACGCGGAAGCTGAGTAGCTTGGCACGGCCGAAGGAAGTGGTCATGGCGCAGTCGGTGGCGTCGCGGCCAGTGGCCATCAAAACGCGGCCGATGCGCGGGATGTTGTGGCGGGCGTCGAGAGTCCACCAGCGATTGCCGAGATACACTTCGAACCAGGCGCTGAAATCCATGGGGCTGGGCGCGACGATCACGCCGATGTCGCCGAGGTAGCCGGTGGCGTAACGCGCGGGAATATTTAGGGCGCGGCAGAAGGTAATTGCGAGATGTTGGAAGTCGCGGCAGACACCGACGCGCTCGGTGTAGACGTCCAAGGCCGTGCGAAAGGGATTGGCGAATTCGTATCCGAAAGTAACTTTGTTGTGTACCCAGGTGCAGACTTCGCGAACGCGCTTCCAACCCTTGGGGACGCTGCCGAATAGTTCGGATGCGGTATTGGAAAGAAGGTCGACTTCGCAATAGCGGCTGTTCATCAGGTAGGGAAGGACTTCGTGTGGCAGATGCTCGACGTGATTTTCCGGGGCGTCGAAACCTTCGAGGTCGGGTTTTCCGGAATCTTCGATGAGGGTGGAATTGTAGAAGCGAATTTTGCCGGGCGGGGCGACCAAGCGGCAACAATCATTGCCGAAGGTGTCGTGGTAGTTTTCGATGTTGACGACGGGGTCGGTGCGCAGATAGTCGGGCTCGCGTAGATCCTGTTTGCGAGAGGGATGGACGTTGAGCAGGGTTACGATCGGGACTTCCAAAGGCGCGTCGAATTGCATGTCGTAACCAAGACGAATGAGCATAGATTCAGGGTTTCCGTTTCCAATGGGAGTTATAGCTGCCTGAGACGTGGAATGCAGAAATTAACACGACTCGGGGTTGGTACTGTTACATTCTTTTTCGATGCAGCACATCACAAATTCACAGTAAACAATGGGTGTATGATGCAGTAGGTTCACACATCTTATTATTTCGAGGCTTGAGTGACATATTGTTTGGGAATTACCACGCAGGAAGGGCTGGTGCTGGCGTCGGACTCGCGCACCAATGCCGGATTTGACCAGGTAAATGTATGCCGGAAGATGTACAGCTTTGTGCAGCCCGGCGAACGCATGTTTGTGATCTTGACCAGCGGAAGCTTGTCGATCAGCCAGTCGGTGGTGACGCTGCTGCGCGCGGATTTTGATTCTGGGCGCGGCTTGGCGCAGGCCAGCTCGCTTTATGACGCGGCGCGAATCGTGGGGAACTGCGTGCGACGGATTTCGGAGCTGGATCGCGCGTCGCTGGAACGCGATTCGTTCAGCTTTAACGTGCATTTGCTGCTGGGGGGGCAGGTGCGCGGGCAAGAACCGAACCTTTATTTGATTTATCCGCAGGGCAATCCTATAGCGGCGACGGAAGATTCTTTGTATCTGCAATTGGGCGAATGCAAATATGGGCGGCCGATACTGGACCGGGGAATTCAAGCGACGACGTCGTTGGAAGTGGCGGCCAAGTACGCGCTGCTGTCGCTGGATGCCACCATGCGATCGAATGTGACAGTCGGGCCGCCATTCGACCTGCTGCTCTATAAAAAAGACAGCCTGGAGGTGACGCGTTACCGGCGGGTATGCGCGGGGGACCGAGACCTGAACCTGATCCATTCGAGCTGGGAGCAGTCGCTACGGCGGGCGGTGGAACAGTTGCCGGATATTGAGTTCCCGGCAATTGATGGGGATACTGCCGGGACGGTGGCGCAGACGGCACAATTCGGGAAGTAACGGTCGAACCCAGGTCATAAGTCAACTGCGAACCTGGGGCACCCCGCCCCACTAGTTCGGGTGGTTTTGAAGCCCGAATCTGCTGTTTTTTCGATGTTTCTAATTGGTTTTCCCGATAATCAACGACGTTGCGATGCGCTATCCTTGCGCCGGACGTAAAGTACCCCAATAGTATGATTATCGATACGGATGCTCCTGACCAAGGCGCCAGCGAAGCCTTTCGGCGCTACGAATTTAATGGCTCGTACGACGAGATGTTTCGGTCGACGGACCTTCCTCGCAAACAATACCGCCCGCTGTATACCCAATTGTTGAATCTTGGCGCTGACGAATTACGGCGCAGCAAGCAGGAAGCCGACCAGTCATTTTTTAACCAGGGCATCACGTTTACGGTTTACGGAAGCGAAAAAGGGACGGAGCGGATTTTCCCTCATGATTTACTGCCGCGCATTATCACCGCGGCCGAGTGGGAGACGATTGAGCGCGGATTGACGCAACGGATTACGGCGCTGAACCTTTTCCTCAAAGATGTGTATCACGAAGCGCGAATTATTGAGGAAGGTATCATCCCCGGGAAGATTGTTTATACCTGTAGACATTACCGGCGGGAGATGCGCGGGATTAAAGTGCCGCGCGACGTGTATGTGACGGTGGTGGGCACCGATTTGATTCGCACGCCGGAGGGAAATTTCGTCGTGCTTGAGGACAACCTGCGGGTGCCTAGCGGCGTGTCTTACATGCTAACCAGCCGCAGGGTGATGAAGCATATTTTTCCGACGCTGTTTCGGAAATGCCGCGTGCGGCCGATTGAGCAATACAGCCAGGTACTTTTGTCGGCGTTGAAGTCGCTTGCGCCGGAAGGGCGGACCGAGCCTACGGTGGTGTTGCTCACGCCGGGTTCTTACAATTCGGCTTACTTTGAGCATACCTATCTTGCGCGGCAGATGGGTATCGAGCTGGTGGAGGGGCGCGACTTGCTGGTGCACGACAACGTCGTTTACATGCGCACGACATTTGGATTGCAGCGCGTGGATGTGATTTATCGGCGCATTGATGACGATTATTTGGATCCGCTGGTTTTTGAGGGGCATTCGGCGCTGGGTGCGGTGGGATTGTTTAACGCGTATCGCGCGGGCAACGTGGCGTTCGCAAATGCGCTGGGGACGGGCGTGGCGGACGACAAAGCGATCTACGCGTATGTGCCGAAGATCATCAAGTATTACCTGAATGAGGATCCCATTCTGGAAAACGTGGAGACTTTGTTGATGTCGGATGCGGCGCAGCGCGATCACGTTTGCCAAAAGCTGGATCAATACGTGGTGAAAGCGGTGGGCGAGTCGGGCGGGTACGGGATGTTGATTGGACCGCACAGCACGTCAGAGCAGCGCTCGGAATTTCGCGACAGGATTATGGCGGAGCCGCGAAATTACATTGCGCAACCGACGATTAATCTGTCTACGGCGCCGTGCTTTGTGGACGGAACGATTGAGCCGCGACACGTGGACCTGCGGCCGTATGTAGTTTATGGGGAAAACATCACTATTGTTCCCGGGGGACTTACGCGCGTGGCGCTGCGCAAAGGTTCGCTGGTGGTGAACTCGTCGCAAGGCGGTGGATCGAAAGATACCTGGGTACTACAAAATTGAGAAACCAGGAAAATGAGCACAAGGTGCCATGCTGTCGCGCGTAGCTGACAGCCTTTACTGGATGAGCCGCTACTTTGAACGGGCGGATAACGCGTCGCGCGTCGTTGAAGCAACTTACGGGCTGATTCTGAATCCTGCAAAATTTTCAAGTGATGAGCGATGGTTTCACGCGGTGTCCTCGCTGGCTCGCGGAACGACCTCAACGAATCTGGACCCGCAGCATGCCTTATTTCTCCTGGTAGCTGATCCGGAAGGCGTGTTTTCTATCATGAAGTGTATTGGCGGCGCGCGCGAAAATGCCCGGCAGGTGCGCGAGGAAATCAGTTCGGAGATGTGGGAGCACCTCAATAAGTTATTCCATGAAGTGACCGGAACAGATTTGCATGCGGAGGATGATGCGGGGGCCATGCGCATCGTTAATATCGTGCGGGAAGGGGCGTATCGTTTTCATGGGATTACGGATACGACGATCAATCACGGCGAAGGTTGGCATTTTATCCAGCTAGGGAAATATATCGAGCGAGCTTGCAATCTTTCCATTTTGCTGGACTCGTATTTTTCAGTGGATAAGAATGCCGATGATCTGGACTGGGTGGGATTGTTGAGCAGCTGCGCGGCGTTTGAAGCGTACTGCAAGGTTTGCACCGCGGAATTGAAACCCGAACGCATCGCCGACTTTATTTTGTTGCAACCGGAGTTCCCGTATTCGGTGCGCTATTCGCTGGACCGAATGCATCACGCGCTGACTTCCATCAGCAACCGTTCGTTGAGCCGCAGGACTGGAAAGATCGAACGGTTGATCGGGCGATTGCGATCGGCGGTGACTTACGTGCAGATCGGGGAAGTAATACGCGGGGATTTGCACATGTATCTGGCAGCGATTATCGAACAATGCCGTGATTTGCATGCCGCGGTGCATGAAGTTTATATCGAGTATCCAATAGAGGTCGCGTTCGAATCGTAATGTTCTACGCCATCAGACATTTTACGCGCTATCGCTATAGCAAGTCGGTGTGGCAGAGCATGATGGAAGTACGTATGCATCCGCGCAGCGAAGGCAGCCAGCGCTGCTTTATTTTTCAGCTGTCGGTAAACCCGCGCGCGCGGATTTTCGCGCACACGGATGCGCGCGGAAACCTTGTGCATCATTTTGATTTGCCGCAGCGGCACCGCCAACTGACGGTTATTTCCGATGCGTTAGTGAATATAGACGAGCAGCAACCTTTGCCGGAAACGATGGATTACAGAGCATGGGATGACGTCCAAGAAATGAACGAGAAAAAAGACTATTGGGACTCGCTGATGCCGAGCCACTTTGCGCGGCCCTCGCCGGAGCTCGAAGAGTTAGGCAACGAGATCGGAGTCGCAAAAAGGGATGGGCGCAGTCCGCTGGCCTTTCTTATCGACGTAGCGTCCGGAGTATATCGCAGCTTTACATACGTGAAGAAAAGCACGGCGGTAAATTCGCCGATCGAGCACGCATTGCGCTCGCGGCAGGGAGTATGCCAGGATTTCGCGCACATCATGATTACGCTGGTGCGTAGAGCCGAAATTCCTTGCCGCTATGTCAGCGGGTATCTTTATCACGGCAAGGAAAACGCGGATCGGTCGGCGGACGGTGCCACGCACGCATGGGTGGAAGCGGCGCTACCGGGGCTTGGCTGGGTGGGATTCGATCCCACGAATAATTTGATCGCGGCGGAGCGGCACATTCGCACGGCGGTGGGCAGAGATTATGCAGATGTGCCGCCGACGATGGGAACCATGAAAGGCAAAGCCGAGACGGAACTGCAAGTGCGCGTGCGCGTGACCCCATCGCAAGCAGTGCTGCCGCCGGACGAAGAGTTTGCGGCGGATGAAGAGTGGTCGCAATTCCTTGAAGAGGATCACCAGACGCAGTTGATGCGTGCACAACAGCAGCAGCAAGGCCAGCAATAATCGGCCCAGCGGTTTCGGCTCATCGTGACACTCAACACCAAGCTGGCAAGCCGGGCCGAGGGACAGCTATTCCCTTAGACAATTAGTCTTCAAATTATCTCCCGATACTCTCGATGTTTAATTAATCTGTGCACCGCCAACCGGGCGGTCCTACATGCCTATAACCATGCGTTTAGCCGCGTCAGTACTGTGCCTTGTGGCGTTTCCGAGTGCGGTTTTATCTCAAGTGATGAGACAGATGACGCCGCAGGATGACTTTTCCAAAGAAGCCTAGGTGTTAGAGATGCTGCACACACGGGTGCGCTTTGAAAGTGACGGCACGGGATCGCGCGAGCTGACCGGGAGGATTCGCGTACAGTCGGAGGCGGCGATCCATGACTTGGGGCTGCTGCGGTTTTCTTATGCATCTACGTTTGAATCCATAAATATCGATTATGTACGAGTGCGCAAGCCAGATGGGACAGTGGTGGTGACACCGGCGAGTGACGTTCAGGAAGTGGATTCGGAAGTGAGCCGGCAGGCGCCGATGTACACGGACCAGCGTGAGAAACATATCGCTGTAAAAGCGTTGGGGAGTGGGGACGTGCTGGAGTACCACATCGTGTGGATGGTGCACGATGCGGTGGCGCCCGGCCATTTCTGGATCAGCGACAATTCTGTTCGAGATGCTATCTGCCTGGACGAGCAAATCGACGTGGACGTTCCGAAGGATATGCCGATTAAATTTTCAAGCGGAGCGATTACGCCGACGATCAAGGATGAAGGTGCGCGCCGAGTGTATACGCTGCACAACACGAATCTGGTTCGTGCGAAAGATGAAAACGAAGGGGCATGGGAAAAGGGCATAGGAAATGCGGCGCCGCCGGTTATTGAACTCAGCTCGTTTCAATCGTGGGAGGAAGTTGGTAAATGGTTTGGAGGACTGGTTGCGCCGCAGATCCAGCTAACACCTGTAAATTCAGGCGAAGGCGGAAGAACTCACACGAGGCAAGGCCAGCGAAAGCGAAAAGATTCAAGCGCTGTATGAATTCGTTTCACAACACTTTCGTTATATCGGGGTGAGCTTAGGGCAGGGGCGTTATACGCCGCATCGCGCGGAAGATGTGCTGGCCAACCGCTATGGAGATTGCAAAGACAAACATACGTTATTTGCGGCTCTGCTATCGGCTATCGGTATAAAGGCGTATCCAGCGTTACTGGCCAGTTCGATGAAGCTGGACTCGGACTTTCCCTCGCCGGGTCTTTTTGATCACGTCATCACCGCTATCCCGCAAGGCGACTCTTTTCTTTTCCTGGATACGACCCCGGAGTTGGCTGCGTATGGCTACCTGGTTAGGCCGCTTCGAGACAAATCGGCGATGGTAATTCCCTCCGGCGCGACGGCTCGTCTAGTGAGGACGCCGAAAAACCCTCCAGGAGCAAACGGTGAAGAGTTTCGGATGGATGCTTCGCTGGACTCGAATGGGACGTTGGAGGGGAAGTCACGGGTCGACAGCCATGGCGACTCAGACACAATGCTGCGTTCGGCGTTCAGGGTCACGTCCGAAAGCCAGTGGACTGAATTAGTGCAGCGGATCAGCGCGGGGATGGGATTTGCAGGAACGGTTAGCGAGGTAGTTGCGGCACAACCGGAGGCGGTAGGGCAGCCTTTCTGGTTCTCTTATTCGTATCACCGGCCTGAATATTCAAACTGGAAAGAACATCAAATTACCCTGCCGCTTCCGCCGTTGATTTTGCCGGCCCTCGGGGAAAAACGAAAGTCTTTGGCGGAGCCTGTTGCGCTGGGCTCTCCCGGGGAAATTACGTATGAGGCCAAGGTTAAATTTCCAAAAGGCATGAGACCGGTATTGCCACAAAATGTGAACGTGCAAGAGGATTTTGCGAGCTATACGGCAACGTACAGCTTTGAAGATGGGGTATTGACTGGTGTCAGGCAGCTAAAGACTCGTATGAATGAAATTCCGGGTTCAAAGCGTGCCGCATACTCGAAGTTCGTGGATGAGATGGTGGCGGACCAGGACCATTTCCTGCCGGTTACGGGTGGACCGCAGCTAATGGCATTGGGAAGCCCGCCCGGGCACTCGGACAATCCCGAGGCGCAAAAGCTGTACGAGCAAGCATATGAATCGATACAACTGGGAGCGCCACGCGCTGCTGTTACAGCACTAGAACGAACTTTACGATTGGACCCTAAGTGGAGCGATTGTTGGTTGCTTCTGGGAAGCGCGCACTTAATGGCAAGTCAGATTGATCAGGGAATACAGGCTTACGAGAAGGCTGTTGCAGTGGACCCGGCTAACCTGAACAGCCGACGGCACCTAGCGATGGCACTGACGGTGGCCCATCGCGACGGGGAAGCTATTGGGGAGGTGGCAAGACTTACTACTGCTCACCCCGACAGACGCCACTGTTTTGGAAAAGTTAAGGGCACTCTTACTGGAGGCCGGGAGGTACAAAGAAGCGCTGGTGTACTTGCGCAAAGCAGAAGAAGAACACGGAGATGTGCCAGAAATTCAACGCCAACTCGGGGAAGCATATCTGAACACGAACGACGGAGAAAAAGCCATGGTGCACTTTCATAAAAGCGCTGGAACTGGATGGCAGCCCTGCGATGCTGAATGCTGTGGCGTATGCTCTGGCGGAGTCAAAGCGCGATCTGAATGACGCGCTGCAGTACGCGGAAGAAGCGGTTAAGAAAACCGAGGAGCAGACCGTAAAAGCAGAGCCTCTGGACAGTTGGAATTTTGGGGTGATAGCGAGCCTGGCGGTGGAATGGGACACCCTGGGATGGATCAAGTTTCGTCTGGAGGATTACGAAGCGGCAACGAGGTATTTGGAGTCGGCGTGGTCAGTCATGCAGGCGCCGGCGATTGGCGATCACTTGGGACAGGTTTTCGAGAAGACAGGGAAGAAGCGGCAGGCGGCGCAAACGTATTCGATGACTTTGAATTCGCTGGGGCAAAATGGCGATCCAAAGTTGAAACAACGTGTGCATGAGAGTCTGACTTCCTTGGCGGCACAAGGCGTGAACGGCAGCAAAGATGCCGCTGGTGATTTAAGTGCGGCGCGTTCCTTTCGAGTGAACACTATCAAGGAATGGGGCGGCGGGTATAAAACGGCGACGTTCGGCATTGCGTTGACGAAGGCGCAAGGCGCGCCGTTGGTATGGTTCTTGAACGGCGCCGATGAATTGAAAGAAAGCGCCGCAGAACTTTCCAAGATTAGATTTAAGATTTCATTTCCAGATGATGGACCGACCCGCGTAGTGCAACGCGGCATGCTGAGCTGCTCGGAGGCGTCGAAAAACTGCACGTTAGTCCTGCTTCCGGTGACGATGCCACGCGTGGCGGCCAGCACGCCGCAAATCTACTAGCATCAACTCTCCTCGGGCTCCTCGCACAGAAGATCGACTCACCGATTGCATGATTCGGCGCATGTGCTGAATGGGACATACATTTCAGGGCGGTTAGAACATAGTTGTTAGTGGCCAGGCTTTTAATCCATTTGCGGTTGGAGGAAATTATCATGTTACGCACACATCGCTTTATCAGTTCGTTGTTGTTAGCTGGAGCTATCTTCGCGCCCACGGCGGTCATGGCAGCACCCCGTCCTCAAGAGGGAGTTCAGGTGCGAATCTATGATCGTGATCATCGCGACTACCACAATTGGAATGACCGCGAAGATCATGCCTACAGGGGCTACCTGGTAGAGCGCCATCAAACTTACCGCGCGTACAACGACCAGCGAGGCAGAGACCAGCGGAACTATTGGAAGTGGCGCCACCACCATCCTGACCACGATTAGTCATCGAGTTATTTGTGAGCGCGAAGGGAGACGCGTGATTGATGCGTCTCCCGCTACACGCTGGCCGATCCTATTCGTAAATTCCCGCCGCTGATTCTCTCGGGCAAGTTAAATCCCAATTCAAATCGGTGTGAGTGTTTCCGCCTTCGAGCCTCGCCTATCGGGCCAGTTAATCTTTGCCGCCTACGAGTTCCGCGTGCTATTGCGAGTAAGTGTGCAACAGCGACCGTGAAAGAATCCACGCGACCATCCACGCAACGGGCCACGTAACGATCCCACGTAACTGCGGAGCTTACTTAACTAAGGCTTGGACCGCTTGCAAGAAAACTTCTGTGTGGCGATCGACGTGGGTTGCGGTGGTGGCGGGGGACATGAGGGCCATGTTGTGAAAGGGAGTTAGCAAGATGCCGCGGTTCATCGCAAATAAATGCATGAAGCGCTCTAGGTCGAAGTCCATGGCGTCGTGTGCTTCGGTGCCGTTGCGTGCGGGATTCGGGGAAAAGAGATATTCGGCGCGGCAACCCAGGCGGGTGACGTGCCAGGGCATTTGGAATTTAGTTATGGCTTGCTGCACGCCGGCCGTCCATTTTTCGGCTAGCGGGATCATTCGAGTGAAGGCTTCCTCGGTCAAAACTTTGTCGAGTGTGGCGCGCATAGCGGCTAGTGAGAGTGCATTGCCGGCGAGCGTGCCGCCGATGCCGCCAACGTCGCAGTCCTCGAGGCTCATGCCTGCAGAGACGGCGTCGGCGACTTGCTGAGTGAAGCCATACGCTGCTCCCGGAATTCCAGCGCCGATGGCTTTGCCAAAGACGAGGAAGTCGGGATCGAGATTTTCGGCACGCGTGAAACCGCCGGAGCCCGCGCAGATGGTGTGAGTTTCGTCGATGATCAACAGCGTTTTATATTTGCGGGTGAGATCGCGTAGTTGCCGATGGTAGTCAGGCGCGGGATGCACGATGCCCACATTGGTGAGGGCGGGCTCGGCGAGAACGCACGCGACATCGCCGGGTTGCAAGGCGTTCTCCAAGGCAGCCACGTCATTGAACTCCACAACTTTGGTGGTGATTGGAGGATCTACGGGCGGGCCGATA
>DATHGV010000464.1:0-3674 GCA_035490135.1 Candidatus Methylomirabilota bacterium | reverse complement strand
CTCCTCGGTGTGTAACTGTCCACGGACACTGAGATAAACTGCGAACTCCATGATCAGAATTGACACCATCTTTGTTCAACTTCAGACTCTTCGTGGCAATCAAGGTTCGCGCACGAAGGTTGGCCCGACGTGAAAATGCGCATTTCTGTCGAAAGAGGGTATCTATGACTAAGCTGCCCGGATGCCTACTTGCTGTCCTAGTCGCGATCCTACTTGGGAGCGGCGCGGCCTTGCCTCAGAAGTCCAAGGTACACCGAAACGGGAGTGGCACTTGGAACCTTGATATAACTAAATCAGAGTTCGGTGAGGCCCCGAAACCAAAATCCGCTCATCTCACTGTAGCTATAAAGGGTAAGAGCTTGTCTTGGACCAGTGATGTTGTTAGAGCGGACGGAAACCGCGTCAAAACATTTTTTGATGGCGCGATTGATGGCAAAGAGTATCCAGTGCGAAGCGAGCCGGACGCGGGAAACGTCAGCGCATCTTATACGTCGTACAAGGATGGAACAACTCACGCGACCTTAAAATCCCCCACAGGAAGAATGGAAATGATTATTTCCGTCTCCCGCGACGCTAAGACTTTAATCATCAAAAACGAATTGATAGATAACTCCGGTGAAAATGTAACTTGGTCCGAAGTGTGGAGACGAATATAGCGCATGAGCGCGAGGGCCAAGCTTGTCACCCTATCTGGCGCAAAAACACGTTCCACACCGGCTCGTAGCGCTTTCGATCCATCCATCACCACCAGATACCGCCGCTGGCGATTCGGTCCTCGGTCTACCAAATCTTCCAGCGGCCCTTTGACCACCGTGGTGTTCTCCGTGGCTCCTTGCCACACTCCCAACACATGTTTTGCTCCGCCTTCTGCGATCCCCAGAGCCACCACCAGCACCTAGCCGCCAAAGTGAATGCCATCGATCATCAGCACCACCAGATTCAGATCTTCTAGGCGCCGTTCGCACAGCACCCGCAACTGATTGCAACTGGCCGCAACGAACTGGCGACTCAGGCTGCCCTTCTCGATCCCGTAGCCTTCCACAACACTCTCCACCGCTCGCCGATAGTTCCGCGTGGACAGTCCGGCTACCATGCGTTCCCGCACCGCTCGTTGCAGTTTTCCGTCTTGCTGCAATTGACCGTAGCTCTCCAGTTCCACTTCCTGGCCCTCGCGGGTTCGTACCCGCGGTCGTTCCAGCGGGATTTTCTGTCCACCGAAGACCACGTAACCCGACTGCTTTCCCCAGCGCACACAACCCGCTGTGGGATTTGGCCGATGCGGAGGTCCTACCCGGCGCGTGACTTCGTTTTCCAGGATGGCTCGTAGGATCTGCAGTCCGGCTTGCCCGGTCAGCTCTTCTACCTGTGCTTGCATCTCGGCCCACACGGCGAGTTTGGTGGGCGCTTCCGCTTGGTGCAGAGCTCCAACGAACTGCACCAAACACCAATTGGGACCGCGCAGAATGACGGCTCCGCTTTCGTTTTTCGCGACGCGCCAGGGAGCGAGGGCCCAGTTCGGATCATCGCTGAACACCTATCCCATCAAAACTCCATGCTGACTCTTATTTTTCCGTATCCGTGTGCCAACCCGGATTGCTCCATTTCCCGTGGCGCAGCACAAAAATCTCGGTAACGCGCCCGGAGGTCAGTGATCGCTTACCGTCGACTTCAGTTTCATACAAATATTGACTGTAAGTGATTGCAACATCGCCAAAGCGCTGAATTTCGGTGCGCGGAAATTCCAGGCGGATCAGCTTTCCGCCGTTTGCCTGAAACCGAGCGGCGGACTGAAGAATGTCTGACTGGTTCTTCCATTTTTCCTCACCGGAACTAATGACAATCGTGTCTGGTGGGACCAATGCGTCGAGAGTCTTCGTATCATTGACAAACCAAGCGCGCCAAACCTCCTCGCGCACCTTGAGGAGTTCCGTTCGGTCGTCCGGCCGTGCTGCCGAATCCGAGACCATCAGTATCGCCAGCGCACCAGCCGTGGCTAGGGTAATCTTCATTACGCAACGCATATTTCCTCCCAGAAAGTTATGGATAAACCCAACCAAACACATTGCAGGACGATGTCAGGACGCAGTCAACCGTCGGGTGCCGTTGCCTGCCTCAAAATCGAGCCATCGACTGGCCCTTTCATGATTCGCAGCTCTCAGCGACGGGCACCGACGATGGGGAAGGTTTGACTTCACGTTCGCGGCCGATCTGCGCGCGGCGCATAAGCCACGCACCAGCCACGCAGACTGCGCTGCCGATGATCGACAGCGTCGCAACATACTCGCCCCGCACCAGGACTCCGAGTAGGAGCGCGACCGGAGGAATCAAGAACGCCGCGGACGATGCGCGCGTGGCCCCGACTCTTCCGGCGGCCGTAGCCAGCGCAACGAAAGCGATTCCGGTCCCGAATGCTCCCAACATCAGTAGCGAGAAAAAGGGCACCGGCGTCCAGCGCGCAGCAAGTACGTCTGGCACACCGAGCGGCGCGGTCAGCACCACTGCCACAACTTGTGCGCGGAGGATCAGCGGAAGGGCTCCGTATTGCTGTTGCAGGGGACGGGCGAGGTTCAGCGCGAAACCGTATGAGATCACAGCCGCCAGGATCAGCGAGACACCGACGACGCTGCTATGACCTTCATGGATCGTCGGCCAAGCGACCAGCCCTGCACCTATCAATCCGAGGGTCAGCCCCATGATCACTCGGCGTTCGGGAACTTTACCGGCAATAGCCGTGGCAACGATGGCGGTAGAAAGTGGCACCACGGCGTTCAACATGCCAGTCAGTGCCGAAGACACTCTCTGTTCGGCGAATGGGAACATACTTAGCGGGAAGGCAAACCACAAAACACCCACCAGGGCAACGCCCGGCCATGCTGACCACTCGACTGGCTTCCGCGCGGCGGGAAACAATGCCAGAGTTGCCAACCCAATGAACAGACGGACGAAGGTAATGCCGTTGGGCCCAATCGCCTTCAATCCTTCGGCGATAAACAGAAAGGACGCCCCCCAGATGAGTCCAGGAATTGCGACGAGCAGGCAGTCAGCGGATACGACGAACCCGCCCCAAGATGATCTGTGCCTTAGCTCGTTCATACCAAGTACTGCTGCGAGCGCCAGCAGAAAGTGCTCATGAATTCGCACCGGATTTGTGACCCTGGTATAGCGCCAGTAGCAGGGCCCCTGCGGAAGCGGAAAAGACGGAATAGTCCAGCGGGGACTTAATGCCGAATGAAATGGCCATAGCCGTGCCGAAGAGGAGAAGCAGTGTTGCGGCGCCGAAGGCCACCCAACGCGGCCAGATACCCACAACCAACCCGATGCCAAGCAACAGTTCAGTGGCAGTAGCCGCCCAAGCAAGAAACGGGATGATGAACGCAGGCATGAAAGAGTTGACCTGGGCCGTATAGTGCGTGAAGTTAGCGAAGTTTCCCCAACCACCGTACTTGCCCCAGAAGCCAAAGCGGTCGGCAACTGCGGACAAGAAGGCGGCGCCTAGGGCAATCCGGGCGTATAGAATTGCCATCCGCTCTAGAGTCAAAGTGCGCGAAGGTTTTGGCGGATGGCGAGGGATGGTTTCTGAAGCGGTCAACGATGCATCGCCCATGATCACTTACCTCCCGCGCCTTGGCCTTCCGGCGCAGCAATACTAAGCGGCGTGTCGTGATCGCAAACGA
>DATHGV010000463.1:0-13231 GCA_035490135.1 Candidatus Methylomirabilota bacterium | reverse complement strand
CCGCTGGTCCATAGCCAGACCGTGAGGACCGCGCTCCACAGAATCAGCGCTCCCGCGAAGTTTGATGCTGCAACACTCCCCCGCCCAAGTAGCCTAAAGCCGTTATAGTGCTTAGCCATTTCTCCCCCGAGGTTCGTCTAGGGAAGACTAAATTTCGGACGTGTATTGGAACTACTGGTGGGTCGTCCCAATTTGGTGCAGGGGGTAACTGCCCCAAGGGACAAAAGCGCTGCCCCGTCTTTACTATTTGGTAATAGTATACATAATTACCTAAGTAATTAACGGCATTGTTTAACGGAATTTATTGCGGCGGGATAGTGCAGCTTTATAAGCTATGCGAGGGGGTTTTCTTCCGCATGACCTGCGGCACGCACTGGACGCCTGGAAGTCAGCCCGGCATCTCGAATCTTATAGATTAGCGCGCGATAGCTGATTTGTAATGCCGCTGCGGTTTTGCGGCGGTTCCACTGGTGAGCGCGCAAGGAATCCAGGATCACGTTACGCTCCAGTTCCTGTATTGCAGCCTTCGCAATGCGTTTCAGCGGCACTGCGCCAACCGCCACCTTGATTTGCGATTTGATGGACGCGCGCTCCGGCACGGCGGTTTGACCCAATGCGGCCTCCGGCCCAATCAAAACATGGCGAGCCATGCCGTTAGAGAGTTCTCGCACATTTCCCGGCCAATCGGCATTCTGTAAATACTCGACCATTTCCTGGCTCAGTGGCTTCGATTCGATCGCGAAATGTTGTTCGTGCAAGGTGCGGAAATATTCCGCCAAGACGGGAATGTCTTCTTTGCGTTCACAAAGCAGAGGTAAACGGAAGCGAACCACGTTAATTCTGTAAAACAAGTCCGAACGAAAGTTTCCTGCAGCAATTTCCTGTTCCAGGTCTTTATTAGTAGCGCAAATTACGCGTACATTCACTACGCGCTCTGCCTGATCACCGATTCGCGAAAAACAACCGTCCTGCAGGAAATGGAGAATCTTGCTTTGGAGGCCCATCTCCAGATCGGCGATTTCGTCGAGAAATAATGTGCCATTGTGGGCGAGCTCCACGCGGCCTGGTTTTGAAACGTGCGCACCGGTAAATGCTCCTTTTTCATATCCAAAAAGCTCGCTCTCCAGCAAGTTCCCTGGAATCGCGGCACAATTTACCTTTATAAATTGGCCTTGGCTAAACGCGGATCGGGCATGAATCCACTGGGCCATGGCCTCTTTGCCGGTACCGCCCGCACCACAAAGGAGAACCGGTATATTGGTACGGCATATTTTCTCGGCCCGAAGCCGAACTTCGTTCATAGCCGCAGAACGCCCAAAAAGCACATAGTCCGGAGGAAGACTGTTGGTTGAGTTTGGGGCATTAGTTCGTGTTGTCGATGCGTTGCTCATGGCTGGTGCCCTGAGGAGTGCATCCGGTTAGCCAACAGGCGGAAAACTTGGACCCACTGCAACATTTTGTAACTGATTGATAATTTGCGGCATACAGGGAAACCTGCAATCTAGTACTGGTACCCATAGACTAGACGAAACCTTTGGAAAGCGCATCAAACGGAAAATGTTCGCTTCATAAAAGAACAGTTTTCCACCGTGATAGCCGCTCGTCTGGGGGTCTTAAATCAGAACTACGCGTGCCTGAGTTAAATATGGCACACTGTAGATCCTGCCTGGGCCGGCGTCGCTCTGGCGTTGCACTCGAGTCTCGCAGTAGCGCCCTTCAGAGCGAACCGTCGAGCAGCTTTTACTTGCCCCGGCAGCGAGGTCCCCGAAGCTACTTATAGGTAGGCGCTGAGCGAATGATCGATAAATCTGTGCCCTCTCAATTTTCAAGTGTAAAGCTCGATCAGTTGGTTTATGTCGAGCTGGAGACCCGCAACGGGGGCATGATGCTGACGGTCTCCGAAGAAGGATTCACGTTTCGGGCCGTGTCTTCTGTACGCCCCAGCGGACGAATTCCCTTCTCCTTTATCATTCATGGAAACGAGAAATTAGAAGGATACGGCGAAATTAAGTGGACAAAAGATGACGGCAAAGTAGCGGGGTTGCAGTTCACCGACATATCGACAGAATTTCTCAATGCGCTTAGGAAATGGTTGGCGGAAATAAGTGCCCCCGCGGTGCGGTCATCTGCTGAAGCACGAACTGATGACGCCTTCGATCCCGACCACAACTTGAGCATGGAATCACCGAAGACTTCCGTCCCGGAACCGATGGTAGAGACCGCAACCAAGCCTGAGTTTGGCTTTAATTTTGGTCAATCGTTACATAGTGGAATCCCGCAAAACTACCCAACTCAGGCTTCCGCCAGTGATACAAGCGCCCCGGCGTTGCCAAGGTCAACACACATTCTGACGGAATGGGAATATCCCGACGGTTTGCCGGAGCCGCGCTCGCGGGGGAATGGTGTTGTTATAGCGGCGGTGGTGGCATGTCTCCTCTTGCTCGCTGTCCTGCTGTACAGCTTTCGCGAAACGATTGGCCGCTCCTTGATTTCTCTGGGGCAGACATTAACCTCACCGTCACCTTCATCGTCGGAAAATTCTCAAGCACAGGTTCCCGATACTTCCAAGCCCGCGGAAGACGTTCAGCAGCCGGCACCCGCAAATCCAGGCAAGGACGACAACCCTGCCTCTAGCAGCGCTGACAAATCGCCACAATCGCAAGGGACGACGAGTGGCGGCGACAAATCGCAATCGGTCCGGCCACAAGAAGATCGCGAAAAAGCTGCTTCCCCACCAGCAAAAGCGGAAACCCAATTTAGAGATGAACGTCCGGCGCCTTCCTCTGAAGAACCAGTCGCCACGAGTACGCGCAAGCAGGACCCTGCTGAAGAGGTCCGTGCACTGTGGTCAGCCGTGGGGCAGGGAAATACCGCAGCCGAAGTAACTTTGGCAAAATTGTATTTGATCGGCGGAGGAGTGCCGAAGAACTGCGATCAAGCTCGGGTATTGCTGAGGGCTGCGGCGAAAAAGGGTAACAGCGAGGCTATCACTAAGCTCTCGCAGATTACTCGGCAAGGCTGTCCCTAAACTAAAACTCCGCTGCGAAATGACTCTTTGGGTTTGGATGTAGGGGCTGGATTGATTCGAATCCAGCAGGGCTGATTAATTGCTCA
The DNA here is from genome assembly GCA_035490135.1 of Candidatus Methylomirabilota bacterium. Lineage (GTDB taxonomy): Bacteria > Acidobacteriota > Terriglobia > Acidiferrales > UBA7541 > Acidiferrum. The sequence continues at coordinate 10,117 of DATHGV010000463.1, read as the reverse complement.
GGAAGTCTTCACCGCGAACAATATCGTAGCGTTCAATCACCGCTGCGACGCCGAGTCGCATATTGCGTGCTTCTGAGCGGGGATCAACGCGTACGACTCGACCCGCCGCTTTCACATATACTTCCGAGCCATGAGTGACCTCAGAGGGCAGCGTCAGGGTAATATCCAGTTCTGAGCCAGCCTGCAAATCCTGCTCCACTATGAAGTACATACCCCGCGTGGAAATGTCGAGCGTTTCACCCTTCCGCGAGGCAGCCATCCGTACCTCAGCGGCTTCAGAGGGAATGCGAATCATTACCGGTAGAGAAAGATCATATCTCCGGGCATTGCGGCGTTCCGACATTCCATGCATCCTCAGTAAACGCGGCGCCAACGTGACCTGGTTCGCGCCTCCCCTTACGAGTGACCTTACTGTAAACGGCGCGACGCCGCCACGCTGTAAGCGCAAACAGCCGGAACGGTTGTTCTAAAGATTAACGGGTCGTACTGGGAAGCGAGCCTATTCGTTCCGGCCCCCTATTCCAATGGTCGTAGGTTCTTCAGCCGCTGCTGCTGCGGCGGGCACACTGGCCCGCCTGGTTCGTGGCGTATCCAGATTAAACTGGCGCATTTTGTAGAGCAGCGCCTTGTAACTGATGCCCAACATTTTCGCGGCATCCTTGCGGCACCAACGAGTTTTTTCCAGCGCATCGGCGATAGCTTCCATTTCCGCTTCGTCCTTCAGGCCACGCACAAGGGCCTTCAGTCCTTGCGGCTCACGATGCACAGCTGGCTCCGCGCGCGGAGAAGTGCGCTGCCTCGCGGAAGACATTTCTACCAGTTCGCGCAAGCTGCCTTCGTCATCCTCAAGAATTACGTAGCGCTTCACGAAATTCTCCAGTTCGCGCAAATTGCCCGGCCACGGATAATTCACCGCGGCATCCAACAAATACTTTGAGGGACCTTGCGGCGTTTTGCCGAACTTCTCGCTGTACTTCTGCAGGAAGTGACGGAACAAAAGCGGAATTTCCGAGGTGCGCTCGCGCAAGGGAGGCACATTTATCGAAAGCACGTTCAAGCGGTAGTAGAGATCTTCGCGGAATCGCCCTGTCTTCATGGCCTCTTGAACGTCCACGTTAGTGGCGGCGAGGACGCGTACATCCGTCTCCACCAGATGCCGGCCGCCGAGGCGGGAATACTGATGGTCTTGCAGCACATGCAGAAGTTTGGCCTGCAAATGCGTGGTCATTTCCGCGATTTCATCCAGGAAAATGGTTCCTTTATTGGCCATTTCGAACTTGCCGGGCTTGGCGCGCACCGCGCCTGTAAACGCCCCCTGCTCGAAACCGAATAATTCGGACTCCAGCAATTCTCCGGGCAACGCCGCGCAATTCACTTTTATGAACGGCTGGCTGCGCCGCTTCGAGCGCAAGTGAATCATGCGCGCCACTACTTCTTTACCAACTCCGCTTTCGCCGCAAATGAAAACCGGGACGTCCACGGGAGCGATCTGCAGAATCTGTTGACGGATGCGCACCATTTGCGGGCTGGCTGCCAGAAAACTGATGTCTTCGGTGATCTGTTCGCAGTAATCGCGAAGCGCAAGATTTTCGGTAACCAATTGTTTTTTCTGGCGCGATTTCAGCATCGCCGCATCCAGCTCGGTCTTTTCGAAAGGCTTGGTTAGATAGTCGTGCGCACCGATACGTATGGCTTCCACGACCGTGCCAACTTCGTTGGAACACGACAGCATGATCACGTTCAGGCCGCGATCGATGTGCATCAGTTCTTTGAGCGTATCGATGCCGCTGAGTTCCGGCATCAGCACGTCGAGAATAATGAAGTCGGGCCTTTCTCCAGCGTTAATTTTCTCAATGCCTTCTTTTCCGGAGCTGACCGCTTCCACATCAAAGCCATCCACTTCCAGAAGCGTCTGCAGATACTTTCGAATGCTGGGCTCGTCGTCGATAACGAGAATTTTTTCTTTAACTTCTTTTGCGGACATATTTACCTTTCTAATGCGAGAAATCTTTTGAGCTAGCTCGGGTCCATCGGCAATAAAAATGTAAAGGTGCTGCCTTTTTGATGTTCGCTTTCGACCCAGATTTTGCCGCGATGCGCCTGAATGAGACGCTTGGCGATGGCCAAACCCAGGCCCATGCCGGAGGTGTTGCGATCCACTCTGACGAAATCTTCAAAAATTTCCTGGTGATGCTCCGCGGCGATGCCTGGTCCGGTGTCGGTTACGCTGACTTCCACGCTATTGGGTCGCGGGAGCCGGAAACGCCGGCGTTCCTGAGTGGGCGCCACACCGGCTACACGGCGCTCCCAAAAATGCGGTCCCGCACGCAGCGTGACGCTTCCGCCCGCGGGGGTATGTTTCAGCGAATTGTCCAGCAGGTTCGCTGCGGCTTGTTGCACCTTCTGGTAATCAAATCGAAAAGTCGGAATGGATGGATCGAAACTCGCATCCAGTTTCACCCCTTTGCGCTGGAATGCTTCTGACCAACGCTTTGCTAATTCATCAAGGCAATCCCGCAAATCGTTCTCGCGAAGTTGCAAAACCAACTTGCCGCTTTCCAACGCGGAGTAGTTAAGAAACATGGAGACCAACCGCACCAGCCGCTCGCAGCTATCTTTGGACTCTTCGAGAATATCCTGCTGTTTGTCAGTCAGACGTCCCAGCGAACCGGTGAGCAATAAATCGTAATAGCCCTTAATCACCGCCAACGGTGTTTTCAATTCATGCGCGGCGGAGGCCAGGAACACCGTTTTCTGACGGTTCACCTCTTGAAGTTTCAGGTAGGCTGCCAACAAATTGCGGTAGGTGATCTCCCGTTCCTGCAATAATTCTTGTACGGTAAGTTGGGTTGCGGCTTCAGATGCCGCGGCGTTCTGTTCCTTGGTTGGAAGCTCCAGTTGCACCACCAGCCAATCCGGATCGGGCATCCATTTGACCAGGGCACGGGACTTTACGTCAGCGAGCTCGACATCGAGCTCCATGCGATGTTCTCCGCTTTCAATCAATTTAAAGATATGCCCTGCGCCGATCTTCAAAATGTCCTTAAAAAGATTCAAGGCCTCCTGATGGTCTAAGCCCTTTGAGAGCAGATATTGACTCGCTCGCTGGTTTAGCAACAGCACTCGCCCATCACGATCAGCTACAAGCAGAGAGCTGTTGACGGCGTCTAACAGTCCATGAACCAGGCTGACCGGGAGTGTATCCGAAAAACGTTCCGGTGACCTCGGCCGGCGTGGGGAAGCCGACCGATCATTCGCTATAGAAGAAGTACCCGTATCTACAGACATTTCAATCCCATCCGCTGGCTCGCCGGTAAAGTGGCAAAAGTTTTCCTGTAGGCGCTGGCTCATACTGGCAAAGGGGTTAAGGGCTGTCAATGGTAAAAGCGTTCCATTTGCACATTATCGGAAACCAACTGGATATCCCGAGAAGACTACTCCACCTGAGTGCGGTTCGGTCTTCCTTAGGTATATTAAACCTATTTATGTGAATAAGTTGCGATACGCAGCTGGGCCATTGTGTGGCACTAAAGATGCTCGTATCCGTACTAGGTCCCTAGTACTAAGAGAGAGAAAGTGGAATTCGACCTGATCAAGGAAACCCAAAGCTTGGACTCATCTTCGACCCGACGGTCATCTCGTCTTCGCCTGCAGGTCCCCGTATTTTTGCGCGCTACGGACACCTCCGGGACGGAATTCATTGAACTCACCAAGACATTAAACATCAGTGCAACCGGAGCATGTATTACATCCGCGTATCAGCTCCGTAGGGATCAGGTCGTTCATTTAACCATTCCCGCTCCTTCGCCGGCCTCCTCGGGGATTGTGCCCAATGAGACGCCGCCGCTGGTCGCCCGCGTTTTACGGCAAGAAAGTATCGGGGACATGCGCCTGTTCGGATTGGAATTCCTCAGAGCAATTGAGTAAATTTGTACCCTTTTCAGCCTAATCCAAAGCCATCGCAGCAACTGTAATCCGGCATCCATTTTGTAAACGTAACGTGCATTTGCCGTATGCCGCGCTTTTGTAATAGCATAGCGAAACACTTTCCTGCTTTCTGTGGCACGGGCGTCTCGCACTGATCCCGATTCGATTGGACTCCGGCATGCTCCCTGGAAGAGCAGCCTCAGTGATTCACCCCACCCCCGCGGGGACAGGCAAAGGTTAGGTTAAGACCCGATATGCCCAGCCCCGGCGTCCCAGCGCCCCCTCGTTCGTCGTTGGAAGATTCCTATCTCGAGTTGCTCACCGATACGCTCGAGACTCTCGATCTGCCTGCTCGCGGACAATTCCTCCAACGCTATCTACGCGCCGTAACGCATCTCGATCTCCGCGAGAGTCAGTGCCTACAACTTTGGGAAGAGATTATTACGCGCAGGCGCCAATTGAGCGAGGCCTTACACCGCACCGTCTCGCTAAAGACCGCGCTCATGGATGTATTTTCCACCGCTGGGCTGTTGCGCGTTCCAGTGCTCATCGAATATGACGAACTAAAAAAGCTCAACCTGAATGCCGTTACGGATTCGTTGACGGAACTTTACAATCGTCGTGTCTTCAACGAGTTTTTCGAACGAGAATTAAACCGCGCAAAACGTTATAACCAGCCGCTCGGCCTGGTCATGATGGACATGCATCGATTCAAGGAAGTAAACGACAAGCATGGTCACCCACGAGGCGATGAAGTTCTTCGCATGGCCGCTGCTACCTTAAAGAAAGCGTTGCGCACGTCGGACTTCGCCTTTCGAATCGGCGGCGATGAGTTCGCGCTGGTCTTGCCGCAAACAGATGCGCCGCAGGCACACGCGCTCAGCCGCCGCGTTGAGACGGTATTCGCGGACACCCTGAAATCGTTGCAACTCAATGTCACCGTGGGAATGGATTACGGCGTCGCGAATTATCCTCAGGATGCGGACACTACCGAAGAACTGGTGCGCATCGCTGATGAGCGCTTGTATCAACGCAAGCATGCTCACCGCGGACGCCCAGCGGAAAGCTCCGCACCGCGACCCGTCGAGACTACACCAACTCAACCACCGGTAACTCCACCCGCGGCAGAGCGCCCAGCGTCCGCTCCTGCGCCTCCTCCGATTTCTATCGAGTCTAAACGTCCGCCGGAAAAACAAGAGGAAGCAGCGCCCCCGGCAACGTCGCAGGGTCAACCGGAAGGCTCAAAATTATCTTCCGTTCCCAAGCCTCCGCGCACTTTTACTACACCCCGCAAAGCGGAACGCGTTTCCATGACCGGCACAAATGCCTACGCAGTGCTGGGGGAACAAGGTGCCCGTCGCGCGCGAGTGTTGGATCTCGGCTTTGGTGGTGTGGCCCTTGAACTCGATTCTGCAGAAGGTTTGACAGAAAACATTCTCGCTGTTCTACATGTACCGATTCTTCCCCCTGTGCGCGTCAATCTGAAGCCGGTGTGGTCGCAGCGCACCAATCTCGGCTATCGCGTCGGTTGCACGTTCGTCAACTAGAACGCTTCTTGCAAAATCAGCGGAATCCGCCTCGATTCGCGTACATTTGACGGCTCGCGTATAATGGTTACTGCCTCGCGACCTAGCGACGCGGCAGGATCCGACAGTGCCGTGCAGACCGGACGCGATGGATTGGAGACCCATGAAACCCGGAATTCATCCCGACTACCACGCTGTTACAGTGCATTGCGCCTGCGGGCACACTTTCCCGACGCGTTCGACCATAAAGGGCGACACGTTGCGGGTGGAAATTTGCTCGAGTTGTCATCCTTTCTTCACCGGCAAACAGAAGCTGATTGACACCGCCGGGCGCGTCGAGCGATTCACGAAGAAATACGCCGACGCCGCTGCCAAGGCCGGAGCCGCAAAGAAGTAGCCTTTTTTCTTCCGCCAGCATTGCAATGGCCCGCGTTTTTGATGACGGCTTAAGTGTGCTCGTGCGCGGTTAGCGGTGCGTGTAGAATAACCTTCCATCGTGGCCGATCAATCTCGCATGTTCGAAGGGGCGCGCTCGGGGGAGCTGGTGGAGACCGCGCCACCGCGCGTAACCCTGCGAAATTCTTTCGCGCATCCCTACGATTCCGCTATTGCCGCGGCGCGGACTTGCTACGCCTCGAAATTAATTGGCCCGGAAGAAGTCACCGACAAGCAGCGTATCAATATCGGTGCAGGCACTTTTTACAGCGGCCATCACACCGTCTACCAACACGCCCATTTCGAATTTGGACTCGAAAACGTCAGCCGCCAGTTTGTGTGGTCATTTCTCCACGCTCACTCTTTCTATAACTCCGAGCAGCAAAGTCAGCGTTATGTCCGTCTCGATCGCGCCCACGCATACGTGCCGCCGCTAGACCTGTATTTCAATGAAGGCAGCAAGGAGATCTACGAGCAAGCCATCGCGCGCACTTGGGATTACTACCGTGAACTGTCTGCGTTGTTGGTCGGAGATGCGCGCTCGATTTTGTCTGATATTTGGCACATCGGACCGATGTCGCATCCCAAGCGCGCTCACAAAATTGAGCGGTCCGCCGAAAAACGCGCCATAGAAGTCGCCCGCTATGTGCTCCCGGTGGCGGCCTTCACCACCATGGTGCACACCATATCCGGCATCGTTCTTCATCGCCTGTGGCGGATGACTACGGCGTGCGATACGCCCAACGAAGCGCGCGCAGTAATTGGCGCCATGGTTGCCCACGTGCGAGAAGTGGACGCACAATTCTTCGATCGCTTCGGCACGGAGCCGCTTGAAGAAGTTCCGGAATGGAGCGATCGCGCAAATATTGGGGTCAATGGCGCAACAACTCCGAGTAACGGAACCGCGAACGGAGACGGCAGCTTCGAACGTGAATTCGATTCCAACCTGCGCGGCAAAACTTCTAAGCTCATCGATTATTCCGCGAATGCGCTGCGCGTGATTGCCCAAGCCTATCGCGCCGTCGTAGGGCTGACAGAAGCGCAATGTTCCGACCACGAGGCTATCGATCACCTGCTCAACCCGGCTCGAAATTCATATCGCCTCGAAACATTAAATGTCGGCGTTCACGCGCCGATGATGCGTGCGCTGCAACACGTCAACTACACATTTGCGAAGAAAATCAGCCACACCGCTGACAGCCAAGATCAACGCCACCGAATGGTTCCCGGCTCACGCCCCTTGCTGAGGCTCACAGATACCCGGGCGCCCGACTACATCACTCCGAAATTGCTGGCGCAGAATCCGCAAGCCCTCGAGGTTTATGAACGAGCCATGCACGATGCCTGGCAAGCCAAAAATCAATTGATCGATCGCGGCGTTTCTGTCGAAAACGCGCTGTATGTTTTGCCCAATGCAAAAGCGATTCGCGTAGTCGAAACCGGATCGTTGCTGCATCTGCTCCATAAATGGACGATGCGAACTTGTTTCAATGCCCAGGAAGAGATTTATCAGTGTTCCATGGACGAGCTCGATCAATTGCGGGAAGTACACCCGGAACTAGCACGGTATGTTGGGCCGCCTTGTTATGTTCGTGCAGGAGTGACCACGCCCATCTGCACTGAGGGCGCGCATTTTTGCGGAATAAAAGTCTGGCTGGACTTTCCCAACATCGCCCGACCGATATGAGGGGTTAACTACGCCAGTGCAGCGTTACCGAGCCCGCCATGGGATGCACCATGGGTGCACCGGTGGCGCGCGACTCCAGCAAATTCGCCTTCAGCGCGAAATACCATTTCGCCGGACGGTCCGCGTCATCTATCAACATTAAGTGAGGATTGTATTTCAAGCCTTCCGCCTGCTTGATCATGGTTTGCTGATCCTGTCGCAAGAACTTTTTGGCAAACGCGCGAAATACCGGAACGACCAAGGGCATCCACCTCACCAGATTCCACGCCGCCACAAAATCGATGCGGCATAAGTCGCGTCGCACCGGCGTCACCGTGGCGCGACTGGAAAACCACAAGTGGCCGCTGCGTATTTCTTCCAGGCGCATGTTAGGTAAAACAAAATCGATCATCGTCGTCGTGGCTTCGCCCGAAAAATATCGTAGCAATTTATACGGCGCGCTGTTGGACGATGGCTCATGCCTGCTCATACGGAACCCATAGGGAATCGGCTCGAATCGTTTTTCTTTTTCGTAGATGCTACGCCGGCTTCGCCAATACCACGATTGGTGCACGAAGGGGCCGTGGGCGGGGTCCATTAACCCGATGATTCCCTGATCCACGTGCGAGGGAAGCTCGCAAGACAGCCGGGTGATCTTGTATTTTTCGCTGAACACCGGCAGCCGCGGCACCTCCGGCACATTTTCCGGCGTCCGTGAGCCTGGCGCAGTCATATATACCCACACGTATCCATCGTGTTCCGCGCACGGATAATGGCCCGCGAAAATTCTATCGACGCGTAATTTGTCCTGGCTTGCAAGCGACGGGATTTCCAGGCATCGCGCGCTGCAGGCGTCAAATTTCCAGCCATGGTAGCTACATTCCACCGCCTGACCGTCAAATCTGCCGTACGACAATGGGATTCCGCGATGCGGACAAGCATCGCGCATCGCGAAAGCCTTTCCATCCGAAGTGCGTCCCAGCACTAAAGGCACTTCCAACAGCAAGGCTTTGGCGAGTTTATGACCTTTTATCACTGAGCTGCGCAGCGCCGGATACCAGAAATCCCACAGAAGTCCCACGTCCTGGCTCGGCAGAACTTCGCGAAGCGGAGAGCTGGCTATTTGTGGCGCGGATTGCACTGCTTTCGTCATGTAGGGACCAAATCGTAGTACACATCCACGCGCGCATCAACGACACGATATTTTACTTATGCTGACTTATGAGCGTCCTGTTAATTTCCACAGAGGATTTGAAGACCTTTGCAGGCGGGGAGAACGGAACGGAATTGCCGAGATAGGAGATAACCGCCTGCTGCTATATTGTGCAGCACTCGAGTGCTGACTCTAAGGAGATCCCATGAGACTTAAGTTCGCTGTAGGAACTCTATTCATCCTATTCATCGCGCTTTTTCCGGTGCTTGCGCAAAACGAAGCGAGAATGCCAGCAGGCTTCGCCGCGAAGGATGCGGACGTTGAAGGCCTTAAATTGCACTACACCATGGGTGGACACGGTCCAGCAGTAGTCTTGCTGCACGGTTTTGCGGAGACTTCGAGAATGTGGACGCCGATATTGCCGGTGCTCGGCGAGAAATTTACCGTGATCGCGCCAGATTTGCCAGGTATCGGGGACTCTTCGATCCCCGCGAATGGGATCAACATGAAGGACGCGGCGATCTGCATTCACTCGCTGGTGCGCTCCCTGGGCGTGCAGAAAGCACGCGTCGTGGGCCATGACATTGGACTCATGGTGGCATACGCGTATGCCGCGCTATTCCCACGGGAAGTGGAGAAACTTGCAGTGATGGATGCATTTCTGCCGGGGGTTGAAGGGTGGGAACCTATTTATAACAACCCAGCGATCTGGCATTTTCGATTCAACGGGCCGAAACCGGAAGCGCTGGTCGCTGGACGGGAGCCAATCTACTTTTCGTTTTTTTGGGACGATCTAGCCGCGGACAAGAACCGTTCACTCCCGGCGGCCGACCGAAAAGCGTACCTCGATGCCTATTCACGGCCCGGGAGAATAAGAGCCGCGTGGCAATATTTTGTGTCGTGGCCGCAGACGGCCAAGGATTTCGCGCAATTGTCGCGCACCAAGCTAACCATGCCGGTGCTGTCAATCGGTGGGGAGAAGTCGCTGGGCAAAGAATTGGGTCAGCAAATGAAACTGGTGTCTACGAACGTGTCGGTGATCGTGCTGCCCGATACCGGCCATTGGATCTTAGAAGAGCGACCGAAGGAAACGACGGACGCGCTAGTGAAGTTTCTGTAGCGAGAGTGATCGACTCGAGCTGGACGTCACGAGCACAAAAAATAGAGCGGACTGCTAGGCCGTGGGGAGCTAGGCCGTGAACCTCTGAATTAGGTGGGCACCACGAGCCAACCGTTAGGCTTTCCTGCCCCGCTCGCCGGTCGTCATCGGCATTGACGCGTTGACCAGCCAGCGGGACAGGCCGTGCACACAGGCTGTCTGTCCGCAGCGCCTCAGAGATTCGTCATTGGTTCAAACAGCTTTCGCTCCCTCACCTGCTTCGAAGAACCGCTCCAGCAATTATTCTAACA
>DATHGV010000462.1:0-11144 GCA_035490135.1 Candidatus Methylomirabilota bacterium | reverse complement strand
GGCCGGAACTACCGCCTGCATTTGTGGCAACGCAAAGCAGGCAACCACGGACAGCATCGTTGTGAATATTGTGAGGTGGTTTTTCGAGGTCATGGTTCTTCCTTTTCTTTCCCCGCTATACGAATTTAGGTGGCGGGTCCGAAAGAGACGAAGAACCCAGCGGGGAGATGTCCTCCGCCTGATTCAGATCCGTTTAACGGCGCTGAGTTTGGAAAACAATTCATCTGCTTGTCAAGAAAATTTGAATTGGGAGAATTGGGGTCAGATCTAAAGGGCGTGTTGCCCAAATCGGAAGTTTTGAAAAGAAAATAGTGCAAAAGGTTGCAATGGTCTGTTAAAGCAGTGTTCCCATCATCCGTCGGAGAAGGTCCCAAAACCGACTATTTGCCCGAGATTATTGATCGCAGTCGCTCCGCGCAGGTCGGTGAAGCCTTGGGTATTACTAACCGGGGTTACAAGATTGGTAGTTACTGAATTCAAATCCAGCATTCCGGAACCGGGAATATAAACGTATGCATGGTTTTCTCCCCCGGCTTGGCTCCAGGCCGCTCCAACGACCTGAGTCTTTGGGAAACTCAACCTGCACGCATTATAAAACAGGAAGAGCCTATCATTACCCTTAGTTGCCTTGCCTGGTGAGTATGATTCCGTTAGTGAGGGCCGGTGAGTACGATTCCGTTAAGGCCGGTCGAGTTGATACCAACCTGGAAGACAGAGCACGACGTGCAATCGCTTGTGATCGACCCTGCCATCGTATTCGTGGTGAAATTGAATGACCATGTACTCGTACCGTCATCGCCAGTCCATCGTGAGCTCGAGATGGTGATAGGCAGAATGCCGCCGCCCCAGTCAACCGGGGTATAGAAATCTTCGTTCGGAGCGATTTGTTGGTAACTAAGAATGTGGACCGTGTAGCCTAAATCCGTGCTGCCGTCGCCAGGATCCCAGAACAAAAATGTGAACTGCGCATTTACGAGGGCATTTGGGATAGCCATATCGTTATTGCTTATGTCGCCGGTGTAGTCGATGTAACTGCCGCTTCCTGTCCAAGTGCCCAATACATCGCGTGCCGGAGTCAGACAGCAGACCATGGGTAGATTGCTGTTCATAAGCTCCCATTGCCCCGTGCCAAAGTTGTAAAGATAAAGCGTGCTGCCGCTGCTCTCATCGAAGTAGTACCAAGTGTTTTGATTCCATGAGTAGGCGTAAGGCCAGTCGAAGAACATCCATCCGTTTTGGCCACTGCCGTTGCCCAATGCGGTCCACCCCTGGGTATTCATGTTGAGAATCCATTGGGTGTCCCCTGGGTCCATTTAGGCCCATATGCCGGCGTCTTGGGACCAAAGGTACGTGTTCGCAAAATAGACCCACCCCGTCGGATGTCCCCAAGTTGTCCCGGCGAACATCGAAAAAATGACCGCCATTAAGCATAACTTCCGATGTGTGCCGCTTTCCACAGCGCATCGCAGAAGCGACCGTTTAATCAAATTCCCGATGTGCAGGGTTTTAGTTTTGAGATGAATCGGCTGATGCCTGTGGATTTTCATAGTTCTAGGGCGGTGGATCTATGGTTCACTGATGTACTCCGGAATCTTAGAGGTGAAGTCTAGGAAAAATTTTCGATTTCGCTGGAAAATCCTGAGTCTAGGAGCGGCATTGTAATGGGAATCTGGGTAAGGCGCTTGCGGTTTGTCTGTCGGGCATCGCCTAATTCTCACGTAGGGCCTCACCTTACACAGCTATCGCTTTGTTGAGCTGACCACTCAGGAGTTAGGAGTGAGCGCGCCTTTCGCCGCTCTCTAACCTGGCGTCAATAGGAAGCTCTGTGAATCTTGCCCGGCGTTGAAGTTGCTAGCGAAGTGGGGTCAGAGCTTACTAGTCACAAGGATTGCCCAGCAACTGCGCCGGCAAACGCCGATGAGCCGTCAATGGATTGCCGATCGGGAAGCTGCTCCACAGCGAGACCTTGCGGGTGGGAGACCGGATCGACGCAGAATTTTATTGACAGCTTAAAACCAATAAGCAGCATCGTTCGTCGTGGAATGGCTTATCCTACTCTTGCTAGTGCCGGCGGTCGTCGTGCCGGTGGTGGGGCTCTGGGGGTTTGCAGGGTGTGACTTTCATCCGACGGTAGTGCCTTCTCCGCCTGCGAACCTGCACGCAGTCGCGAAGAGTGACCAACGGATTGATCTCAACTGGGAACAGGGTGACCCAAATACAATCTCATATAGAATTGATCGCGCACCTGATGGTGGGACGCCTGTGACGATTGCTGATAACGTAACGGTCACCACGTTTGTGGACGACAACATCGTCGTGAATGGCATGGGATTGATTCCAAACACGACATACTTTTATGATGTGAGGACGATTGTTGCCGACTCCTCCTTGACGGATCTGGCCGATCCGGCGAAGGCGAACGCGAAAACTTTCGCCTTGGCCTTTCAAATTGATCCGGCCTTGCCTCCGCTGGACCACCACGATACGGGGAACTTCTGCTATGCCCAGAGGATACCAGCCGCCCAATTGCTCGCCGACGGCAGCAAATTAAGACTTCAAGTCTGGGGCTCCCCCGCCGGCAATGTTACGGTTCACAGGATTTACATTTCGAGGGTAGCCAATCCAGGGAACCCCAATGACTATCAATCAGCGGGTGACATCAAGCCGGTCCTTATTTCGGACCTGACGTTGCCGAACGACCAACCCATCTTCTTGCCTGACCTGAGCAACGACCCGATTGACTACACCTTGGATCAAACCATGGATCTTATCATCGCCCTTGATTTCACGGCCACCGCGGCTCAAGGCAACAGCCGCCACGTTGACCAGCCCCTGGTGGACTTGCATTGGAAGCCAGGCGTGCAGCAGGCAGCGGGACCGAGGGACGCGAACTACGTACTTCAGAGTAATCGTTTGGACTTTGTCACCAAAGTCATCGTATCGTAACATGGCCAATAACTTGACAGGAGACTACGAAGCAGTCGTGCAAGTCAGCACCCGGCAGATCAATGGTCTGCTCGCGACGTTGCACCAGAACGGAGCGCAAGAGAATGCACCGCTGAAGCTGGTCCACAGCGCGACCGTGCGTGTGGGAGATCGTCGCCCGAGGCCTGGAGATGTAGTTGTCGGCGACTTCGCCGATTGGGTAAACGCGTATCAGATGGCGCGCGGGCCGGTGGGCCTGGGTGACCTTCGCAAGCACCTGGCGGGATTTGCTCCGCCGGGCGCTGCCAAAATGCTCGAGGCCGAATTCTCGAAGTTCGGCCAGGTTCAGCCGCGGCCACCGCCCGCGACGGTGCGCGGCACGGTCAAGGTGCAGCTTGCATCGCCCACGCTGAGCCTGCCGAGCGGCTCGACGTCGCAGATCACCGCACACGTGAGCATTCGCGCCCATTACTATCCCGATGCCGGCACCGATTCCATGCCTGAGCCGGTGCACGGTGAGGTGCAGGCCACGTTTGAAGTACGGCAGCAGACCACCTCCCAATTCGGCCGGCGGCTCATCGTCCAGCCCTCTTCCCAGGACAGCGAGATTCAATTCGTCACGGCGCCGGGGACCGGCTTGAGCGCCGCTGACGTCGGCAGGATCTCGGCTCAGGTCCGCAAGGCCGTCCGGGAGAGCTTCACGATGCTTCCCGTGGATCTGCCTTCGGATTTTGCGTTCTCCGAGTTCAAAGGCCTCGGGAGCGGCCCCGGCCAGGCCGTCGCGCTGCCCATCCAGTTGTCTGGAGGGAGCCTGCCGACCGGCCAAATCCAGACCGTCAATAACCTGTTCATCGGCCCTGCCGGTTTCGCCTTCGCCGTGAGCAGGGACTACGTGTTGTCGGTGTTCCAGCCCACGATCGATAATCTCCTTCAGTTCACGCAGGACTTCACACTTTCGATAAATGTAGTATTCGGTACGCTCCATCCCCACTACCACTTTTCGGTCACCAGCGTCGGCCTTCGATTCAATGACGGATCGATCGACTTCACCATCAAGGGCAAAGCTACGAGCCCTTCCTGGTACGCACCCAACTACAACAACATCGTCGTCACCCAGCGGGTCACTTTGGTCATGTTTCTCGACACCCTGTTCATCCCGGCCCCGGATGACGAACTGACCATTTCGGGATTGCCGGACGCCGCGCTTAACTCGGTGAAAATCGCGGTCATTGCCGCGCGCAACCAGACGCTTCCGCCGGCACAGGATGCCCTCAACCAGCAGCTGCGCAACGCGAAGACGCGGCTCAATGGCTCCCTGAGCTCCTTCGATCCTTCCGCCTCGGCAAACTTCAGAGCCGGAACCTCCGAAGACCCGGGAGCCAGCGCCTCGGGAGCGATCGCCATCACGCCGGACGGCGTCATCGTTCGCGGGGATATCGGCGGTGCGCCACGGGATCGGCGGCATGCGCCTGTCGTGAGCATCGCGGAAACGGACCAGGGGCATTCGTTCACCGCCCTGGAAAGCTGGATACCAGGCGGCGGCATTAGCCGATTGACCTGGTCGTGGGTCGAGTTCTCCGGCCCCACAATCTTTTCGGGCGTCCTGAAGTCCGTCACGGATGAGCATCGCTTCATTCTTCCCAAGCCTGGCGGCATTACGCAGCTGAGCAGCATCTGCCTGCGCATCGAGGGCTTCCAGACAATGGCGGATGGACACGTCCTGAGCCCCGTAGGCGGGGGGACGACGTGCCAGGTCCCCGACTTCGGCGGGGTCTTGGAAGCGCCGTCGTGGTGGGAACCCGTTACTGTGCCCATTTGGCAGCCGGACTCAACGCCGGGCGACGCGTTGAAAGACGTCGTCGCCGGCCATATCACCGTCCAGGCCGATACCCCCCAGAAAGACGGCGTCACACACAATTCCCTGGTGCATTTTGCCGATTGGCGGGTGGACAAACCCCTGGCCGCGCTGGGCCAGGCCCTGGCGCAGACGCGGCGCAAGGGCTTTTCCCTCGTGGTAATTGTCGTTTTGCCGGCGAGCGCCTTTGACAATCATCGCAGAGATGTCGAAGCCAAGCTGGACTTGCTCCGGGAGGGCTTCCCCGCTCAGCTGCTGCTGACCGCGGACCACGAAGGCGGTTGGACGCGGACCTTTGCCGTCTCGAAGACCCCCTCGACCTACCTCATCAACGCGAAGCGTGAGTTTGTCTGGAAATACGAGGGGGCCGTAGACCCGAAGGTGCTGGCGGCCGCTCTGGATGAGCACCTCGTGCCGGCCCCCGCGCCGCGGTCCCGCCCGCTGCGCCTGGCAGTCGCGCCCGGCGACCGCGCCCCGGAGGTTTCTTTCACAGATGATCGGGGCCAAAGCTTTGCAATCCACCGGCTTCGCGGGCGGGAAGTCCTGTTGAACTTCTGGCAATCCTGGTCGGAGCCCTGCATCAAGGAGCTTCTCCGCCTCCGGCAGCTGCAGAAAGGTGCCGGCGCGCGCGCTCCGTTCATCGTGGCATTCCATGGCAGCAAAGACGGTAAAATCCTCGAGGAGATCCGTAAGCAGCACGGGCTGACCTTTTCGCTGCCGCAGGATACCGACCAGCGCATTGCACGCATGTATGGCGTGAAATGCTGGCCGACAACGATCTCTGTCAATGCGGACGGACTTGTTAGTCATGTCCAGTTTGGCGTCGCGCACGAGCACAGGGCGGAAGCATCCGATACGTAGTGAAAATGACGGCGTTAGCGGCCGGGTTGCTCATCGTCCCGCTGGTCGATCAGGGTCTTAAGGCAATTCTGCGCCGCACGTTGGGACTGCGATCGTTTTCACTGGGCTGGTTCGGAAGCCTGCGGGTGAAGGAAGCGCAAATCTGGTGGGTGCGTCTCGGACGCAATTCAAATATGGCGATGATTTGGTTGTTATGGCTCTTTGCCGCAGGCGCAGTGGCGACTCTGACCGTTCTTTGCCCATCGTGCGGCTGGTTCGCGGGGCTGCTTATGGGCGGCTCCATAAGTCACGGGTTGGAAAGTTCCATCCGAGGCTGCGTCAGCGATTACGTGTGCCTGCGATTCTGGCCCGCGTTCAATCTCGCTGACATGGCCATCACCGTCGGTTTCATCGGGACCGCGCTGGGAGTGTTGATTACGATCAGGGACGCATTTCCATGAGTTCGTACCATAGCAGGTCTGACCTTCCTCCCAGCTTCCCGCGTTACTTCAAAATCTGCGGGCACTGGATCAACTCCTATAAAGTCTTTCTTTGCGTTGGTATTTACCTGGGGACTTTAATGAGCGCAGCCGTGGCCGAACGTTCCGGCATTCCACCTCTTCGCATGGGTGCGGCATGTCTGGCTTGTGCCATCGTTGGTCTAGTCGGCGCGAGGATTTACCACCTGCTCGTATTCGCGCAGGATTATCTAAGAAAGCGGTCTATAACTGCCCTATGGGATTCGAGCCGGGGTGGATGGAGCGTGTTCGGCGCTTTGGTGACAATCGTCCCGTTTTCATTCGCCGTAGCATCGGTGCTTCAGATCTCGCTTGCTGTGTTCTGGGATCACATGAGCGCTGGCATTCTCATGGGTGGTTTCTGGGTGCGGCTGGGCTGCGTCTTTAATGGCTGCTGCGTGGGCCGGCAAACCAGCGGATGGTTTGGCGTCCGCCTGCACGACACGCGAAGCATCGGCAAACGGCGGATTCCCGTTCAGCTTATGGAAATGGCGTGGTGGCTCCTTGGCTGGGCTTGGTTTATCTGGCTGTGGCCGCGGTCCCTCGCGCCGGGGAGCTATGCGATTGGAGTTCTTGGCTGGTACGGATTAGGACGCTTTTGGCTCGAACCACTGCGCGAGATGCCTGACTTGGTGCTTGGACGGGTGCGCATCAACCAAGTGGTCGCTGGCGCGTTGGCGATTGCGGGTGCGAGCGCTCTTATTCTCCGAAGCTTGGCGAACTGAAACGCCTGCTGTGCGTTACACGCTTAACACCAGGTTTGCGGCTGAACCTGCTACCACGTGCTTCGGATAGTGCGTGCTGCGCTTGCGACGCTCATCCATCCGATTGGCGGCTTCATTAAGGGAGTGGGGGCAGAGCTTACTATTGACACTGCGGCAACCTTTGGGGTGATGAATGCGGCTATGCCGAGGCCCCTGCGCATTCAATACGCTGGAGCGGTTATCATTTGATGAGCCGAGGCGACCGGCGCGAAGCGATTTTCTACGACGATGCAGATCGGGTAGAGTTTCTAAGAACCCTGGCCCAAGCTTGTCTAAGACCGGATGGCAGGTACGCACCGTATCACGCGCACCGATCACAAGGACTCTCGCGCTAGGATCGTAGCTGCCGCCCGTGTCTGAGTAGTTGTAACAACAGTTTAGCTTTGCC
Organism: Candidatus Methylomirabilota bacterium; assembly: GCA_035490135.1. Taxonomy (GTDB): domain Bacteria; phylum Acidobacteriota; class Terriglobia; order Acidiferrales; family UBA7541; genus Acidiferrum. Next base: position 3,854 of record DATHGV010000462.1, on the reverse strand, counting down.
GAACTGGCGGCTAACTTCCTCACATGGTAATGATCTGACCCGTGGCGAAGTTGTAAAAATACCTTGGATTGGTCGTGTAGTGGCCCGGACGGTTGGGATCGGGATAGTAGTAGAGCACAGTGTTCAGGCTAAAGTCGTAGAGATACGGGAAAGGAAAGCTTGGACTAGTGTAAAAGAAATGGTTGGACATAAAATCGTAGAAGAAGATGCCGCTGCGTCCATCATTGGCATCAAACCAATACTCGAAGCCCATGTCGAAGTGGTAGATGAAGCGCTGGTTAGTCAAGTAGCTGTAGTAGCCAAAGGGCGTGCCATTGGGGAACTGAAGATAATAAACGCCGTTCTGGAGCGCGATCTCACCGGTGAAAAATGATGGATGGGTCGCCGTAGGTGTTGGTATTACAGCAATAGCTGCTCGCAAATCAGGTCGCGGACCGATATGTTCTGCGGTATTCCCTTGCTGAGGGCTCCCGGTCTGTACAAGGATCTGTCTTATCTGGGCGGGGTTGAGTGGCACTCCAAAACGGTTCAGCGCTATGCCTTGCAGATTGATAGCCGCTCCTGCCACAATCGGTCCAGCACCAGACGTGCCGCCAAACTCTCTCGTGTACCAAAAATTGCGGTTATCCTGGTCATCCGGATTTTTGTAAAGATCACCAATGCCTGTAGTCACGATAGCCTCTCCCCAACCTTGTACATCGAGGCGGTTACCATAGCAGGAATACGATAAGCGCTGGCGGTCACGACTGCCAGGTGCCCCTCCTGCACCAACGAAGATCGCTCCGGAATCGCGGAAGGTTCGATCAAACAAGCGGTGGCAGGCAGCTTGGTCCAGGTTCACACCCCCGTTACCGGCTGTTTCCACTACCGTAATACGATTCGCCACCGTGGTTCGAATCGCATCGAAGACCGGAGAAATGGCTTCGAGGGGCCCACATCCGACCTGATCCCTTCCACATTCACCTCCACATACAGGAGTTTGGTTCTCGATGAGGATTACATCTCCGGCCGACCCGTTTGCTGCGGCGAGAATAATTGCATTGGCTGGGTTATACCCGAGCCTCATGGTTAGAGTAGGGGCTAAGCCGACGCCGGCCCCCCACGAGATGCCGGTAACACCTTTAGCATCGTTGTCTGCTATCACTTCGCCAAGAACAGCGGTACCATGATCATCATGAAAAGTATCAGGGGCTGAATCTCCCTGATTCAGCAGCAAAGGGACTCCATTAGCTTTGCTTAGATCTTCGTGCGTTTGGTTCCAAGTGTTATATTCGACGTCATATAATTTGATACGATTGCCGTTGCCTCCGGGAATCGTCGCTGAAAAAATCGCATCGATGCCGTCGGGAGCCGGACCGAGATAACCTTGAAGTGGTGTGAAGTTGGGTGTAGTACGAGTAGTCGCTGGCGGCGGCGCTGCTAAAGGAGCCGGTTCGGCGGTTTCTACACTATCCAGCCTCCTGAGATTCTCAATAAAGGTACCGGCATCAGCGCCAGGGTTCAAAGTGATCTGAAACCACAAATTCAAGTTTGGCAGAGGGTTTCTCGAGACTTGCTCTCCCATAGCCCTTAGCCGATCGATCTCCTGCTCGGACAAAGTAAAAAGCCGCGTGATGCGTCCTACTGAGTTCACGAGATCTGGAGGCAGCGGCCTCGAAGGCGGATGCACGTCAGTACCTTCTTTAAACTTAACCTGTATAATCTCTGACGAAAATCCCGGTGGAATTGGCGCAGCGGCTGTAGTAGAAGAAAACAAAGCGACGACGCCAAGCGTTGCGAGGGCATTTTTCCAACGGCAAAGGGATTTTGCTATTATTTTCATGGGTTTTTCCATTTATCATTCAGGACGGTTTGCGGTGCGGGTTTACTTTTCTGAAGCTGCGCGCTCACTTTCTGTATTTGCGCCGCCTGGTCTTTCACAGTCACACCCAGGGTTGCAATCTCCTTCTTCAACTCCGCAATCGTGGCTCCTTGCACCTGCACGGTTTTGTGTTCTTTCAGAAACTCGTTGAGCAACATCGCGTTCACGGCGTCGTATCGCACGCTGTATGGTTTCCCTTCCTTATCGGGCAGCACCAGCGCTGGATTCACCTTTGCGACCTCCTCAGCTACAAGGCCAAACTGAGCGGTGCCCTGAGGGTCAATGTCTTTCGTGTAATGGAAGCTCACGGGTTTCAGCGCGAGAATAGCTTCGCTCCCCTGATCCATCGGCTGTATGTCTTCCTTAAACCGTGCCGAGGATGTTAAAATACCTAGTTGATTGTTGATGTCGACAACGACTGGGTTGGCCATGGCCATTGATTGTCTAAGGCCGGCGATGAAGGTTTTTGTTTGACCCTCACCTATGCGGATGGTGTTTGAGTCGCCGCTAGCACCGTGATTGCCAATATAAATATTTTGACTTCCCGTTCTGCCGACCCTGCTGCCAGCCTCATAGCCCAATGCAATGTTGTCACTGCCGCTTCTATTGTCGAAGAGCGCCTCCTCACCGACTGCGGTGTTTCGGTAGCCGGTCATGTTGAACCAGAGCGAACGGGCGCCAAAACGGCGGTGTTCTGAGAGCCAACTGTGTTCTCTCTTAGTGCAAGAGCACCGGTTGCGGTGTTGTCTTCGCCAGTTGTGTTGCTAAAGAGCGCACTGTAACCGATGGCCGTAGTGTATGTTACCCCAGCACGGGCGCTGAACAGGGCGTTTTCCCTTTCTGCGGTGTTGGCGCCGTTATAACCGCCATCAGGGGGCGGATTGACTGCTCGGAGCGCAGGTGTCAGCGCAAGGAAAGCGAACGCCATCAGCGCCAAAGCGAGATGGATAATATTCGTTACTGTTTTCATGTGTTCTTCTTTGGTTGTGTGAACGAGCCTTTTGTTCACGGACCAACCCTGCGGGAAGAGGGTCAGGTGGAGCTCTTGGGGAGACGCCTAACAGACTTAGCGCGGCCCGATGCTGCCGCTCGGGCTGGTACGTTGTCAATACAAATTTTGCACTCCTGGAGGTTTCACAGCGACGACTTTATGGCTCTTTTGCTGTGAAAAGCTGCCTCAGGAAACCAGCGATCGCGATAATCGCAATCGCGACGAAGCTGATGAGCCGTCGGGAGGCAGGTCAAAGCAGCAACTCTGACCCCTACTCTCTACTCTCTCCGGAAGGGGTCACATTCGGGATCGATCTGTTGGGCCAGACCTGCCGACGCACCGGGTGGGAGATTCACGCCTATTGTCTGATGGATAATCATTTTCACTTGCTTGTGGAGATGCCGCGCAGCAACCTGAGCGTGGGCATGCAATGGTTGCTGGGCTTCTACGCCCAGCGATTCAATCGCTGAAACGCAAAGCAAGTTGCAAAATCTCGGAGAACAATGATGAGTTGAATACACATATGAAAAGGGAAAGAAAAATCAGGGGTTACATCATTCGCAGCGCCGCGGTTGCTGTTGTTTTTTCGTGCGCAATTGTGGGTTTTACCTCGGCGTTTAGTCTGCCCGGGAGATGGTTAGGTCTGTCGTCGCGATCGGGCCTGCCCATCAGGCCGGCGGGCCTGGCGACGCAAACCAAAACGCTTACTTTTGCCGATCGCGTGGCGTACCAACGCGTGATTGAAGAAGTTTACTGGCGACACCGGATGTGGCCCAAAGAAAACGCTGGCCCGAAGCCTTCGCTGGATAAGGTCCTGTCGCATGCGCAGATCGAAAAGAAGGTGGAAGATTATCTGCGCAACTCGCAGTTGCTTGCGGATTACTGGCAACAGCCGATTACGCCTGAGCAGCTTCAGGCTGAGATGGAGCGCATGGCGAAGCATACGAAGCAGCCCGAAGTGCTGCGCGAACTCTTTGCAGCGCTGGGTAACGATCCGCTCGT
>DATHGV010000461.1:0-3539 GCA_035490135.1 Candidatus Methylomirabilota bacterium | reverse complement strand
CACCCAAAATCCGCGTTCTGGCCATCCATGACAACAGGCGGCCGACGTCCAGCGCGAAGCAAGCCCGCATCTTGCCCCGATAAACCTACGGCAAGCAAACCAGCTGCCTGAAGCTCGGCGATCAACTCCATCTGCACGCCGCCTTTTAAAACCATCTTTGCTGCTTCAAGCACTTCCGGAGTCGTGACCCGACGACCAGCTATCTTCTGCGTGCCGAGGCCAAGGTGCTGACACACCCTATCGACGGCTGGACCGCCCCCGTGCACGACCACAAGCGGAATCCCAAAACTCGAAAGCAGTGCCAATTGTCCGCAAATGCTCCTGCGCAAGGCGCCGTCCGCGAGAATATCGCCTCCGATCTTGACCACGAACGGCTTGTTGCGAAACGCGCGCACATATTTCGCAGCGTCTTTCAGTGGATCGAATGGAGATTTTCTCGTCATGGTTAGCTGAGCAGCCAATCAAGCAAAGCGCGCTGCACATGAAAACGGTTCTCCGCCTGGTCGACGACCCGGCTCCAAGGTCCGTCGAGAACGGCGTCGGCAACCTCCACGTTCCTTCGAACCGGGAGGCAGTGAAGAAAAATTGCATCGCGCGCGGCTTTTTCCATGTGACCTGGCGAAACCATCCAATCGGCGTATTGCCTAACGACATCCGGCTCCAACCCGCTCAAAGTCGCTGGTCCCCAAGCTTTCGCATAAACGGCACGCGAACCATTCAAGGCCGAGTACTGCTCGTGAAAGAATGAGACGGTGCCGCCGCTTGCTGCCGCATAAATTTCCGCTTCACGAACTACGTCAGCATGCAATTCGAAACCGCGTGGATGGGCCACCCGCAATTTACATCCAAGAGCTGCCGCGGTTAAAAGGAATGAGTTCGGCACGGCTTTCGGCAGCGCTTTGATGTGGGGAGCCCACGTTAGGGTGACGGGCAGTCCTTTCGCGGAGCCGAACTGCTGTTCAATCGTCAGTAGGTCCGCCATGCCCTGGCATGGATGCTCTCGTGCACTTTCCATGCTCACGACTGGCACTGTTGCATATTGGCGAAATGCTTTGATTACCGCGTCGTCGTGGTCTGCGTCGTCATCCACGCCATCGGCGAAGGTGCGCACAGCCAGCGCATCGACGTAACGGCACAACACGGGCACGGCTTCCTTCAGGTGCTCTGCGCGATCGACGTCCATAACGGCGCCGAGTCGATCCTCGAATTTCCACGTCGAACTGCCAGCCTCCATCACCACCGCGTTGCCGCCGCCGCGCGCCATGACAGCTTCAAATGAAACACGCGTGCGCAGGGATGGATTGAAAAAGAGCATGCCGAGCAGTTTATCCGGCAAGTGCTTTGGATGCGGTTTTCCTTTCCAGGCTTTGGCGGTGGACAAAATCCGTTTAACGGTTTCGAGCCCGATATCTGATAAGCGCGTAGCGTGTTTCATCTTGAGTTCGGTTAAAATTCGCGGACTGCGTGAGCAAGCGCGGCAATCGCTTCATCAGTTAAATTCAACGGCGGCATCAGCCGTAGGATCTCAGGATCGGCGCTGCTACCGACCAAGATCCCCCTCCGCTCGAGGTGTTGTTTTAACGCCGAGGCCCGGTTAGGCACTCGCAACCCCAAAAGAAGACCGCTACCAAAAATCTCAGTTACACAGGTGCCTGTCAGCGATCGTCGAATTTCGGCTTCGGCGTTCACTGCACGAGCCATCAATCTTTCTTCCTGGATCACGTCAAGCGTTGCCAGCAACGCAGCGCAGGCGAGCGGTGACCCGCCGAAAGTGCTGCCGAGGTCGCCTGGCTTGAGGCTGTCGGCAATTTCCGCTGTCATCAAAAGCGCTCCCATCGGAACACCGGACGCGAGCCCTTTTGCAGTAGTCAACAGGTCTGGCCGCACCCGATACTTCCCGGCGGCATACGGCTGACCGAGTCTTCCCATACCGGTCTGGACTTCATCCAAAATTAGCAGCGCCCCTGCTGCCGTGGTCACTTCTCTCAGCTTCCGCAGGAAGCTCGGCGCCGCGACCCGAACCCCGGCCATACTTTGAATTGGTTCCAGAATAACAGCGGCGACCTGACTAAAATCGAATGCGTCGAGTTGAGCGTCGTCGTTCCACTTAAGGCGCGTGCAAGGAACGAGAAACGGGGCGTACGCCTCGGACAATTTTGGATCATCGGTGACGGATAGCGGAAGCATTCCACGCCCATGCCAACCCCCATCGAACGCAGCGAAGCGGTAGCGGCCGGTGATCTTTACCGCGACTTTTAGTGCGTTCTCGTTGGCCTCACTTCCTGTATTGCAAAAGAATACGGATGCGAGATATGGATCTCCGCAAGAGTTGGCGAAACGAATGAGAGCCTCGGCCGCCTCGTGGCGTACTGGAATGTCGGCGGCCGTGCTATAAAACAACAACTTCGTAGCCTGCCGTGCGATCGCCGCTGCCACGTGGGGGTGCGCGTGACCAGTGCTGCAGACGCAATGGCCGCCATAGAAATCAAAATAATAGCGCCCGGCGTCATCGAGGACCCGATCGCGTTCTCCCTGTACGAGCGGGAACGGAAAAGGGGTGTAAGTCGGGAGCAAAGGTCGAGCCATGAGCATGGAGGCAAAGTAGAAAATGAGCCGCAGTCTTAACCGAATAGCTCCCAGATTTTTCGTGTCGCACTGCGCTGCAGATTCGGCTTAGACAACGCAACAAAAATTGTATCCTCACCGGCAATCGTACCGGCGATTTCAGAAAATCGAGCGCGATCAATTTCCACCGCGACCGCAGAGGCGAGCCCCGGTTCACACCGCGCGACCAACATGCAATCGCCTGCTGGCACGAGACTCAGAAGACCCCGCGCCGAGGCCCCGTCTGTGGCCTGCGGCAATGCATAAAAACCGCGGTGCTTTATGATCCCTAACTCGTCTAGGTCGCGAGAAACGCTCGATTGCGTTGCCGGGAGCCCAGCTCGCTCCAGTAAGTGCAGAAGCTTCTGCTGCGTTGTAATTCGACGCGCTTGAATCAGCGCTAATGTTTTCTGCTGACGCTTTCGGCGGTTAATTAATGCAGCCATGATGCATAATCAATGCATAATAATCGGTTGCAAGCGATTTAATGCAAAATCGCTCCTGACAGCTAGTCTCAATATTCAATTCCAGCGGTTGTGCCTTAATCAAAGCATGTCTGCCATCGTTTGAGCCCTCTCTTTCTTCGCGCGCGTACGCACGTAAGAGCGTTTCGAGAACGGCCAATGGTGGACAATCTACGGGCAGCATTGAGCAGTCGCCTTCTTACTCCGAAAGTTCGGTAGCGTATTCGGTAGCGCTGGCCTAATTACGTGGAACGGATCCCAGCTAAGAGTCACTTGCTACACGCTGTCACTCGCTCACTCGTCGCAACTTATCGCCAGATAAATGTCCGTTTAAGTCAAGAATTGGCGGTTTCAGGTGGTTCTGTCCCCTTCGCGCGAGGGAAAACCGTTCGGATTAGGAAACCTCCGTTCTATCCGTTGAACTACGGGAACAATTTCAGAGACCAGATGTCAGATGTCAGATGTCAGATG
>DATHGV010000460.1:0-2402 GCA_035490135.1 Candidatus Methylomirabilota bacterium | reverse complement strand
CACATTGGAGCAGGCGCTAGCGCTTCAGAATATCTCGACTCTTCTCAAGCCGGCCGGATTTTTGTTGACTAGTGATTCGCTGCCGCGCCTGCCTCAAATCCCGATGCGCTCAATGGGATACACACCGGTGCGATATGGAGAGGGCGGTGATTGGGGAGACAACATTTTTTGGTGGCAGCGGCAATGAGCGTTAATGCGAACCTTCTTCGCAAGAAAGTTGTCCTGGCATAGCTTAACCTGGCGTACGGCGGTCCCCTGTTGAAGCCGAGCCTACGCTGACGGGAATAATTTGAAATGTTTCGACTTCGCTCGACATGACAAATTGCGTGTAGTCCGCGTAGTCCGTGGCTACAAGACATCGTTCAAATGAAAGAAATTATAGCGACTGGAGAGCGCCAGCCAGTTAACAACCGCTTGTGAGACCATTAGGAAGAGCGCGATTCCTGCAAACAAAATTACTCGCAGCCACATCCGAGGAATTCGGGAAAACAGGCAATCCAGCGCCTGGGAGTAAAACAGGAAAAACGGAACCGCGGCAGCAGAGAGCAATCTTCCAGAAGTGAAGTACGGATGCTCGTTTGAGGGGCAGACGCACGGACCAAAATCGAACCCGATTGACAGCAGTGCGATAAACAGGACGAGAACAGCGAAACTCAATAGCGCCAGCCAAAGGTCCTCCCGCTGATGCCTACTGAGTTTTCCATGACGGGAGAAGAGACTAATCGCCGTCAAGCCAATCGCGAGCGTGGAAGAGATCCAGTAGAATGCGTCGGCCGCTGCCGACGCGAGTCGTTGGCCGTGCCACATAAATTCGTCGCGCCGGAAACTGGCCATCAATTCCGGCCAGAACTGGTTTAATCCAGGAAGTGTGAAAATGGGATGCGGTTACCAATTACTAAGGGGCTTGCGCGTCCACCCGAGGAACTCAATTTTGGAGCCAGCAGCAGTGAGATCGCCAAATGCGTGATAGTTCCAGGCAAACCAGAGTGCGATTGGCAAGGCGGTCGAAAGTACCAACGCACTTAGGAAGCCGACGGCAGCCGTGAGCCTTCTCGTCCGGGCGAGGTGTCTCCGCGCTTTTAAGCGGCGACATGTCGCCGCAGTCCAAAAATCAATGCGGTGGATGACATCCAAAATCGGTTTGTAATTTTCCCCAAAGCCAATCAACGAACCAATCTTTCTGGATTGAGCCGACAGCGCGGGCGACGAGAGATACTGACGCAGTGCGATTATGTTGCTACGCGGGAAAGTCGAATCGAACACCGCGTCGAACTGCTATCTGAAAAAGCTATTCTGTGAATGTCCCCGTGATCACGGTCAGTTTCCCATATTCGCGAATCAATGGCGCGGCGCCGATGGCCTGCGCGTAACGCGTCTCTAGGAGAGGACGAAAGGCGGCATCGGTTTCAATGACGAACGCCGCGTCCCGATCGCGGCTGGGCTCGTGCCACGGAATTTTCTGTGGGTAGACGCGATGGGGGTACTCAAAAATCGCATTAGAGACGGCCAGCGTCTCACCGCTCTCGAACAGTAATGGATAAACAAAAGAGATAGTGGTCCAGACGGACGTCACGTTGTGTTGGCGCAGATAGTGTTCAACGCGTTCGATGTCCGCCCCCGGAATTCGTGTCATACAATAACTCTTCCCCGCATCACACGAGGAGAGTGTTTCGATTTGATTTTCCCGTCCGACCCCGACAATGACGACAATCCCGGTCAGCAAAATCGCGCTGAGCACAGCGGCACCACCGAGGCGAGGCAGTGCCTTCGAATAAGAAAAGGAACGTTCCAGCATTCGGCCTGTCAGCACCGACAGAAAAAAACATCCACCGAAGAAATAGCTGGGCACGCCGGGGGGCACAGTCAAATATGCAACAAGAGAAGCCGCTGTTAGCACGAGCATGTCAAAATCCTTTTCTTGCCGACGATCCGCTAAATTGCCACGGAGCGCCTGAATCATTTTTGAGGGTGATTTTACGAAGGGCCACATCGCCACAACCACCGCCAAAACAGCGATCGCGTAAAACACGTAGCCGGATGCCGGCTTTTCGGAATAATACCAGAGAACAGTGTCCGGCCCGAAGAACTTCGGCATGTCATCTAGGAGAATTCGCCCGTAAGTGGAAAGGTGAAACAGCGACTGGAATCCGCCTCCAGGCCTTTCAATGATGAGATATCGCCAATTGTTGAAGTGATGCATGAAATTACATGCAATAACAGGCATATAACCCACTACGAACCCGGCTAAACTGGCCGCCGCGTTATTGAGCGAGAGCCTGCCGCGCAAAATCAGCAGCATCCATAAAGCGGCAACGAGCGGGATCGCCAGTTCCAAGCACCAGATGCTCACGCCCGACGCTAGCCCAAAGAAAAATAACATCCTTTGTTTCGGAACCGGAGCT
>DATHGV010000459.1:0-8414 GCA_035490135.1 Candidatus Methylomirabilota bacterium | reverse complement strand
CAAGTTGTCTTGGACGTCGACGGACCAACCGCCCCCGTAAAAGATCCTTGGGGCAATCAGCGCGCCGCCGTGAACGCCACCACCAAGATCAACCGTCAGGACTTCGGCGTGAAATGGAACGCCACCATGGATAACGGCGGCATGGTCGTCGGCGACGACATAAACATCAACATCGACGCGGAGATGATCAAGCAAGTCCCGAAATAGATCTGGTTCACGCGGATCGCGGTTCTAATTTAAGAGCTGCACTTCAGCAGACCAACCCTAAAGACAAGTTTCCCGTATCAAATTGAAAGGAGAAAAAGATGAGCATCAAAGTTCAGGTAATTTTCTACAGTATGTACGGCCACGTTTACAAAATGGCTCAGGCCGTTGCCGAGGGCGTCAAGCAAGTCTCGGGCGCGGAAGTTTCGTTGTACCAAGTCGCGGAGCTTATCCCTGACGACATCTTGGAAAAATACGGCGCGAAGGCTGCCAAAGCGAGCTTCGCTAATGTACCGGTAGCGGCGGTAGACAAACTTGCGGAAGCCGACGCAATTATCTTCGGCACTCCGACGCGCTTTGGCAACATGGCCGCGCAAATGCGCAATTTTCTCGACCAGACCGGCGCGTTGTGGGGCAAGGGCGCGTTGGTCGGAAAAGTTGGCAGCGTCTTCGCTTCAACTGGCACCCAGCATGGCGGCCAGGAAACCACCATTACGAGTTTTCATTCCACGCTTCTGCACCACGGCATGGTGATCGTCGGTGTGCCCTATACTGAATCCGGGCTGACCTACATGGACGACATCACTGGCGGCACTCCTTATGGGGCCACCACACTGGCCGGAGCCGACGGTAAGCGCCAGCCGAGCGAAAATGAATTGAAGATTGCGCGCTTTCAAGGCAAGCACGTATCCGAAATCGCTACCAAGTTAGCTCGCTAAGTTTGTCTGAGACCATTGCAGCTCTGAATAGCGAAAGGAAACATTCATGCACAAGAGGGCTCCAACGGATTTTCCGGTACACGATTTCATCGCCGAACGCTGGAGCCCGCGCGCCTTCAGCGACAAGCCCGTCGCGCCCGATGTGCTAGCCAGTCTCTTCGAGGCCGCGCGCTGGGCCCCTTCCAGCAGCAACGAACAACCGTGGACATACATCGTCGCTACCAAGGAGGATGCGGAAGATTTCGCCAAATTAGTCAGTGTGCTGGTGCCCTTCAATGTGACTTGGGCCCCGCACGCCCCGGTCTTGGCCCTCGCGGTTGCCGAGCTAGCATTCGCAAAAAACGGAACCCCAAATCGCAACGCACAATATGATGTCGGTGCCGCTAGCGCGTGGCTAACTGTCGAAGCCACTTCCCGCGGATTATTCGTCCATCAAATGGCCGGCTACGACCACCACAAAGCGCGGGAAGTTTTCGGAATGCCCGCCGGCTGGGAGCCCATCGCCGCAATGGCCATTGGCTATCCGGGCGATCCCGAGTCATTGCCGCAACCTTTGCGCGATCGCGAAGTCGCGCCCCGCACTCGTAAACCCATCTCCGAGTTCGTTATGTCCGGAAGCTGGGGAAAAAAAGCGCCCTTCCTCCCCTGAAATTTGGGGTAAATTTAACCAGCCCAAATGAACAACATACTCGAATTCCTAGTCCGTCACGGATATGTAGTTCTCCTCGCCTGGGTATTCGTTGAGCAGCTTGGCCTTCCCATTCCTTCTGTCCCATTGCTTCTGGCCGCTGGCGCATTGGCGGGAGCAGGCCACATGAACATTGTTGCCGCGCTCCTCGTAACCATGTTCGCGGCCCTGTGCGCGGATTCTCTATGGTATGAACTCGGCAGAATCAAAGGCATTGCTATCCTCCAGTTGCTCTGCAAAATTTCACTGGAGCCGGACTCTTGCGTGAGACGCACCGAAGGCGTTTTCTCTCGCCAGGGCCCCCGCTCACTCATCTTCGCAAAGTTTCTTCCGGGTGTCGGCGCCGTCGCGCCGCCTCTCGCCGGCGTCTTTCACATGGGGGTGGGGCGTTTCATGATGTTCGATTTGATGGGCACGCTGCTGTGGGCCGGCACATTTTTGGGCGCGGGATTTGTATTTAGCGGCCAGATCGAACAAATCGCCGCACATCTCGCTTATTTCGGCGGCCATCTGGGAATTGTGCTGCTGACAGCTTTCGCCTTGTATATCGTCTACAAATTCATCGCCCGCCAAAGGTTCATTCGCCAGCTGCGCATCGCGCGCATCACCGTCGGCGAGTTAAAAGAAAAAATCGATGTAGGTGAAGAAATCGTCATCGTCGACCTGCGCCACTCCATGGATTTCGAAGCCGACCCCCAAACCATTCCAGGCGCATTTAGGATGGATGCTGCAGAGTTGGAGGAGAAGAACGGCCGCCTGCCACGCGACCGCGACGTCATCCTCTATTGCACTTGACCAAACGAAGCCACCAGCGCCCGTGTGGCGCTGCTCTTACGCAAGCAAGGCATCAAACGCATCAGGCCGCTGCAAGGCGGACTCGCAGCCTGGCGCGAAAAAGGCTACCCACTGGAAGGCACAGCTCCATCAGTGAAACTCGTCCCCATTGAGCCTGCACTAAAATAACTTTTGAGGGATTCCGGAATTCGCCACCTTTAGCCCGCGCGCAAAAGGCTAGAGCCGTGGTAATACAATTCCACCCTGCGACTGATACTTTCCCTTTTTATCTTTATAACTGATCTCGCAAGCTTCGTCGGACTCAAAAAAAATCACCTGACATAGTCCTTCGTTTCCATAAATCTTCGCCGGCAGCGGTGTGGTGTTACTAATCTCCAGAGTTACAAATCCTTCCCATTCCGGCTCAAAAGGAGTGACGTTTACAATAATTCCACAACGCGCATAAGTGGATTTCCCTAAACAAATCGTCAACACATTCCGCGGAATCCGAAAATATTCGATCGAACGCGCCAGCGCAAATGAATTAGGCGGAATGATGCATACGTCGCCTTTGTAATCCACCAGCGACCGCGAATCGAAGTTCTTGGGATCGACAATGGTGGAATTCACATTCGTAAAAATACGAAACTCGTCCGCCACCCTGATGTCATACCCGTACGACGATACCCCGTAGCTGATGACACCTTCCCGCACTTGCCGGTCCGTAAAAGGCTCAATCATTTTGTGCTCCAGCGCCATGCGCCGGATCCAGCTGTCTGGCTTAACGGACATTCACTTCCTCCTGAAAAGTTGGCGATAAAACTTTGCCATCGTAATTCAAAAAAATTAACCGCTGGCCGCAAAGGAAAGTCAGTGTAGTGTACGCCTCACGTCTTGACAACCTGCGTCACACCCTCTAGCATCTGCCCACGCTCCCGGGAGGTTCCTTTTGATCAAGTTGGACATCGTTAACGCCGTGGTGACCAAGACCAACATCAGCCGCACCAAGGCCGAGCAGGCCGTCGAGACTGTGTTCGAATCCTTAAAGACCGCCTTGGGACGCGGACAGCGCATCGAATTGCGCCGCTTTGGCGTCTTCAGCGTGAAGCCGCGTAAGACCGGCATAGGCCGCAATCCACGCACGGGCGAGGAAGTCAGCATACCCCCGGGGAAAGCCGTGCGCTTCAAACCCGGCAAGGAATTGCAGGGCTTGGAAGGCGCCAAGCCCGCTGGGTCGGCTTAATCGAATTAGTCGATCTGACTCTTTACCTTTGCTAAGTTTCTAAGCGGAATAGTACCGTCACTATCACTCAACGCAGCTCAGTCTTGGCCTCCCTCGTCGCTCGCACGCTCTTCCGTAAATACCTCTCCAAAATAAAATATATGACTGCGCTATAAACCAACCACTGCATCAGAGGAACAAGAAACATGTCGCCGATCAGTTCCGCATACCCCGGCCGCACAACGCCGACCCAGGACTGCACCAGACCCAAAGCCGGCTGCTGCGTCAGCCGTATGGCTTCCCAGAGCCATAAATTCGACTGACCATTTTGCGAAGCCGCCAAGGCGCCGGGCAGATACCATAAATACAGCCGCACCAGAAGCAACTCGACGACCAGGCCGATACCGAGAGCCGCAAGCAAGGTTCGCCAGTGAATTTTCGCCACCACATTCATTCCGTTCTTCATAATCAGGTACCGCCCCGGGGAACAACATCGCGACTTCATGAAGATTGAACCGGTACGCACTACAAAAAGTAGGACACTACCAGATTCCGACTGACTAGCGCGTCTTCCACATCTGTGCTGTACTGTTATTTAGCCGCTTTCAAGGTTCGCCATATCATTCGTGGCCACTCAATCCCCAGAAGGCACCACTCAACCAGTTCCCGTCAACATAGCTTGGCGCACCATTCCGCCCGTAAGCCGCTATTACGCCGTCACACCAACTAGTCCTTCGCGCAAAAGTCTGGCACTGGCAGGACTCCTGTTCCTGTTGACCTTGTGCACCTGCCTCGTAGCAGGCGCGCAATTCGCGGTGGCCTTCGCGCACAACGAGTCCGTCTCCGTGGACGAGTTCGTGCGAGATTTTAAACTCCTCTATCAACATCCGGCGGCACTGCTCAGCGGATTACCGTTCGCTGTAACACTCCTCACCATCCTGCTAGCTCACGAACTTGGTCATTTTTTCGCGTGTCGCCACCATCACATTCGAACCAGCTATCCGTTCTTTGTCCCCGCTCCCACGCTCATCGGAACTTTTGGCGCATTTATTTTGCTGCGCTCACCTATCCGCAATACTCGCGCACTTTTTGATGTTGGAGCTTCCGGGCCTTTCGTAGGATTTTTATTTGCGGTTCCGGCATTAGTCTACGGGGTGATGAACGCAAGAATCGTTCCAGGTCTGGCCGACCCAGCCAATTCCGATGTAGTGTTTGGCGTCCCGTTAATCCTCCAAATCCTTGCAAGAATTTTTCACCCCAACATTTCAGTAGATTTTCTGTTGTTACATCCAGTGGGACGTGCCGCGTGGGTCGGGCTCTTCGCAACCTCACTGAATCTGCTGCCTGCCGGGCAACTCGACGGCGGCCACATTCTTCGTTCCCTCAGTGCTCGCACACATCGTCTGGTCTCTACATTTCTACCCGCGCTGCTGCTCTTCCTCGGCTTCTTTCGCCATTGGACCGGCTGGTACATCTGGGCTGGCCTGCTATTCGGCCTCCGCTTTCTCCGCGCCGCCCCCATATATGACGACACTCCGCTTGACCCCGATCGCCGCTTTGCGGCTGTTCTCGCGCTGCTAATATTCCTGCTCTGTTTCATGCCCGCCCCCATCATCAACCTTTAAAAATTTAAAGCGTTGACCGCCACGTTTAGCCTTTCAACAAAACTGGCCGGTGGTTGGTAATTACACGGTCGTGTTTGCCTGTAGGAGATTTTGCGAACGTGCCGGCAAACAACTCGGTTATCATGCTTGGTCGCTTCTATTACCAGGGGACAAATTCCATCAACGATGCCGCCGCTCATTCGCACACTGCGCCTCACTGATCTTTTATTTCTCTTCATCGGCTCGGTAATCGGCTCGGGAATTTTTCTCACTCCCAGCCTGATCCTCCAGCAACTCGACGGCTCCGTAGGATTGTCCCTGCTGGTCTGGTTCGTTGGCGGCATCCTTTCGCTCCTCGGCGCACTCACGTACGCCGAACTCGCCGCCTCCAACCCTGAAGCTGGCGGATTGTACTGCTACATCCGTGATGGTTTCGGCCGCATCCCCGCGTTTCTTTATGGCTGGAGTCTTTTTCTGATAATCGCCAGCGGCACCATCGCCGCGCTGGCACGCGCTTTCACCCGCTACCTCGCCGAAATTATCCCACTCTCCACAATCGCCAGTAACGTCGTAGCTGTGGCCATGATCGCGGTGGTCACCGCGGTAAATATCTGGGGCACTCGCAAAAGTTCCGACCTGCAAAACTGGACCACGGTCATAAAAGTCGCCATGGTAGCCATTCTCAGCGCTGTGCTGCTTTCCATGGGTCACCATGCCGCCGACCTGCCGCATGCCCTCGGCACTTCGCAACACGGATTTTCGCTTCTATCCAATTTCGGTCTCGCGATGATTGCAGTGCTGTGGGCCTATGAAGGATGGCAATTCGGCACCTACAGCGCCGGAGAAGTATTGAAGCCCCAGCAAGCTTTTCCGAAAGCATTTCTCTTGGGCTCTTTATTTTTGATGGCACTTTACCTGACAGCGGTAATTGCCTATCTGGTCGCACTCGGTCCCGCGGCAGCCACCGTGAGCGATGCCATCGCAGCCAACGCCATGAGCCTCGTGGTGGGACCGTGGGCGGGAAAAATCGTAGCCATCGCCATCCTCGTCTCCACCTTTAGCGCCACCAATAGCGTGATCCTTACCGCGCCGCGCGTTTTTTACGCCATGGCCAATGACAATCTCTTCTTCAAAAAACTTGCGGAGGTGCATCCGCGCTTTCAAACTCCGGCTTGGGCAATTATTGCGCTCGGTGTGTGGTCTGCCATTTTGTCCTGCGCGGGAAAATTCGCGGAGCTGGCTTCTGGCGCGATTTTTATCGGATGGGTCTTCTACGGGCTTGGGGCGGCGGCAATCTTCCCCATTCGTCGCGCTTCAAAAAGCCTGCCAATTCCCTACCGCGTACCCGGTTATCCATGGACACCGCTAATCTTCGTAATTGTCGCCGCCGCCATAGTTGGCAACGCCATTTTCCTGGCCTTCGTCGATCCCCACCAGTTTCGTTATTTAGCTGTAGCTATCGTGATTTTCTTGCTCGGGCTCCCTGCTTATTATTTCTGGCGCAGAAAACAAACTCCAGCCTAGCTCCGTTGTCACATCAGGCTCAAAGGGTCCATATCCACAATCATGGCCGTATCCGGAATTTCGTTAGCCTCACAATGATCGAGCGCTCCGGCCAGTAGTTTGGTAAGCAACGAGCGCTTTGGCGATTTCAGCAAAAATTGAAACCGGTATTCTTTTTTAAGTCTCGCCAAAGGGGCCGTGGCAGGGCCCAGAATCCGCACACCTTGGCCATTGTGTGGTGAAAAATATTCCGAGAGCTGCCGTGACCAGCGAATCGCTTTCTCCAGATTGGTATCGCGCACAATTACGTTGGCCAGCGAAGTAAAGGGCGGATATCCCAAGGTTCTGCGAAAATTCGTTTCACGCTCAAAAAATGCCAAGTAATCCTGTTTTACCGCATCCTGAATGGCGTAATGCTCTGGATAATATGTTTGAATCAGCACCCGTCCGTGAAGTTCCCCCCGCCCGGCACGCCCGGCGACCTGCGTCAACAATTGAAAGGTGCGCTCCGCCGCGCGAAAATCCGGCATGCTCAGTAACCCATCCGCAGAAATCACGCCCACCAGCGTCACACGCTGAAAATCATGCCCCTTCGCCAGCATCTGCGTACCGACCAAAATATCCAGCGCTCCGCCTGCAAACGCTCCTAACGTTTCCTGATATTGGCGCTTGGTGCGCGTGGTGTCGCGATCCAGCCGCGCAATACGCGCAGTGAGAAATTCCTTACGCAGCCGCTCTTCCAGATGCTCCGAACCCTCCCCAAAAAAATAAACATATTTCGAGTCGCACTTCGGACAATTCTTTGGCGTCTGCGCCACGAACCCGCAGTAGTGGCATTCCAGACGATTTCTATTCTTGTGATACGTCATGGAAATGCTGCAATTCGCGCACTGCACCGAAGCTCCGCAGCTGCGACACAGCACCGACCACGAATATCCGCGCCGGTTAATCAGCACTAACGCCTGCGTGCCGTTCGCCAGGCATTCCTGAATGCCGGCACGCAACGGCGTGGAAATCGAGCTAGCTTGATGCGTTTGCTGAAACTCTTCGCGCAAATCGACGACTTCCACTTTCGCCAGCGCGCGATTTTCAACACGCGAACCCAGCGTCAACAGCTCGTACTTCCCGGTCGTGGCGTGATGATAGCTTTCCAGGGAAGGCGTGGCCGATCCCAGCAGCGCCACCGCGTTTTCCATTTTTGCCCGGACGATGGCCACATCGCGGCCGTGATATCGCGGCGTCTCTTCCTGCTTGTAACTGTTCTCCTGCTCCTCATCTACGATGATCAGCCCGAGGCACTCCAGCGGCGCAAATACCGCCGAGCGCGTCCCCACAACCACCCGCGCTTCGCCGTTTCGTACCCGCCACCATTCCCGCGCGCGCTCCACATCCGTAAGCGCGGAGTGCAGCACCGCCACTCCTTCGAATCGCGCGCCAAACCAGGCACGGCATTGCCGCCCCATCCACAACGTCAACGCGATCTCCGGCACGAGCACCAGCGCCGTTTTTTGCCGCGCCAGCGTTTCTTGTATCGCCCGCAAATACACTTCTGTCTTCCCGCTACCCGTCACCCCGTACAACAACTGCACACCAAATTCCCCCAATTCGAATCGCGCGCGGATGCGTCTCAGCGCCATATCCTGATCGGGATTCAATTCATGTGCCGGCGGCGCATATCCCACATCAAAAGGATCCTCGGC
>DATHGV010000458.1:0-8328 GCA_035490135.1 Candidatus Methylomirabilota bacterium | reverse complement strand
CCCCCATTGAACTTTGTCGGAGCAAACAAAATGTCAATCCGAGTGCTCATTGTCGATCACCACGAACAAATCCGTGGATTGGTTCGAGCTTTCTTTCTGTCTGAATTTGGATTCCAGATTTGCGGCGAGGCAGTTGATGGTTACGAAGCCATTATGAAAGCCCAACTCCTAAAGCCCGACCTGATAGTCCTTGAAGTGGCCATACCACGTCTTAACGGGGTCGAAGCTGCGCCCAAATTAAAGAAATTGCTTCCTAAAACACCGATAATTCTATTCACTTTACACGGAAGCCTGCTCAAAGGTTGCGATACCCGTGAAATAGGCGTTGACGCGGTGGTTGCCAAGCAGGATGGGATGTCCGCGCTTGGAGACTCGGTTAATGCTGTATTTACAGGGAGTCCTGTAACTGTCAAGACCAAATGAACTTGTGCACAATTGCACATCTTTCATACTTGATTGGTGACACCATTCCCGTCGACCAATCTGTTCAAAACTTCGCCCCCCCAGTTGGCATTGAACTCACGTCACTTTCCGATAGCCCGGAGGCAGTGATGTCAATAAAATTACTCTTAGTAGATGGAAGCGATGTCATGCGTTCCGCGATCAGGCAGTTGCTCAAAAAAGAACTCGGCATTGAAGTGATCGGGACAGCCAATAGTTTCGCTGAAACTATGGCGCTAACTGCTGCTTTGAAGCCCGACGTCTTGCTGATGGACCCGCACATGCCAGATGAGCGCGAATACAAACCCGCGTTCGTAAAATCTCAAATCCTTTTACACGCTAAATGCATTGTAGCCATATCGCTGTGGAAAGACGCTGACACCAAGGCTTTGGCTGAAACCTTTGGCGCACACGTGCTCCTGGATAAAATGAATCTCTATTCAGAGCTGATTCCTGCGATAAAGCAGTTTTGCCCCAGTGTGAGCATTTCGGAAACCGCGAACTCCTTCAAGAAAGACTCAGGATGGCCTGCTAGCGCGTCAATGGAAGAAGGGTTAGGCGCGGCCTAATCGTTGCTAACCGAGCCTTCGTTCTCAATCGGACTTTGCCCCGCCTCCTCGGATGCTGTTACCAGCCGCGCTGCTCGCAAATGTGTTGCGCGAACTCTCTTTGTACATGAATCTTTTCAAGTCGTCGCGTTTCCTCTGGCGTGCGGCCTTTCGGCGCGCGGGTTTCTGGAAATCTGCAACCGCAGCCGCTGCATTGGTATGCGTTAAGCGTCAGAACCGATGCCGCGATGCGCGGCTTGTTCATCTCCATGGTTACTGCCGCGATTACCCTCGCGGAGGGTTCGTGTACTTTCAACATATGGAAAGTATGTCATTGGGCTGTGAATGGAACTGTACGGTAATGCACACTGTAACGGTGCAATGTCGTGCTTCACGACTGACAGTAATCACCCTGGCAGTTAAGGTGGATAGTACTACGATAGTACTCTGTGTCCAATAGTAAACAGACGTTTCACCCTATTCCAGTCACTATGGAAGAAGAGTTGACTCTAAATCGGCCTGGGGTGGCAGCGGCGCGGATCTGGGAACTGCCACCTCGGGTTTATGCCGGGCTGGCCATTTAGCGGCAGAGAGTAACGATAGATTTCCAAAAATTTGGACAGACGGAGAGACATTGATGACGAAAACTGTGACGGAACGATCGAAAGACAACGGCACACCTACTGTGCGCACCGAAAGTGTCGCGGACATTCTGGAACGTGAACTTAAGCCTGTTATTCACGACTGGTTGGCGTTGGTAGAAAAACAAGAAGACCTGATGTCAATTAAATTGAGCTACGAAGATCGTACTGGGCATTTGCCGGCCCTGCTGCGCGAAGTCATCGTGCGCCTGCGCCTGGATGCAGGCACAAAAGCCCCGATCTCTGTAGCGGCGAGTCACCATGGTGACCTGCGCCGGAAACAGGGCTATTCGGTGGCTATGGTGGTCGAGGAGTCACGCCTTCTACAGGTTTGTCTTTTTACCACCCTGCACAAAAACAATAGCCAGATCGAATACAGCAAACTGTTGCCCGACGTGGTGACCATCGCAGACGAGGTGGACGCTCAGTTGAAGCAACAGATGCTCCGCTACATGGCAGCCAACGCCGTTGGATCCAAGCCTAGCGTCAACTGAAGACGCCACGGTGCATTCAAAGCCTTCCCTCGAATGCGACGTGACGAAAAATATCGTGCGTACGATGAGAGCTGATGCCGTATGAAAATCGAACCACTGGAGTGCGTACTGCTGATTCAGTGCAATCCCGCCGATGTCCGCCTAATCTCAAAAGCATTGATAGCCCCTCCTCATCATATTTTAGAGGTTGAGTTCGTGAACAAAGTGCCTGATGCACTGGAACGAATCCGTAAGGGCGGGGTTCGGACCGTGATCATGGACATCGAAATGTTGGAAGGGTTCGCCAGATTTGAAGAACTTTTCTCCGCCGCGCCTAATATTCCTATTCTGATTCTCAGTGGAACAGAAACTGAATGTATTGCCAGGCAAGCTGTTGAACATGGCGCTCAGGACTACATACTGAAGAATCAACTGGAGGAGTTCAGACTAGGGCGGGTGGTACGCAGCATGATCGAGCTTAAAGCGAAAGAGGAAGCCGCAATTCAGCAACAGCAGCGCGCCGATGTAATTCTCTCGTGTACCGGTGATGCCGTCTTGATTTCCGATGTTGCCGGCTTTGTCAGGCATCTAAATGAACCTGCCGAATTGCTGACAGGATGGTCATGCCAAGAAGCCATCGGTCGGTCACTCGACGAAGTATTTCAAACCATCGACACGATTAGCCGGCAAGCTGTAGGCGATCCGTTGGCGACGGCGGCTGTGGACAAAAAATACGTACCGTTGTGTTCGAACTGCGTACTAGTTCAACGTCACGGGTTCGAAGTGGCCATCGAGGGTTCAGCTGCTTATACGCGGGACCGGGTGGGAAACATAAACGGATCGATATTCGTGTTCAACGATATCAGCGCGGCTCGAGCAAAATCGCTCGAGCTTTCGCACTTGGCACAGCACGATTTCCTTACGGACCTGCCGAACCGCGTGCTTCTGAATGACCGTATAACCCAGGCGATTTCCTTTTCGGCACGCTATAGCAAGGAATTGGCAGTGATGTTTATTGATCTCGATGATTTCAAGAGAATCAATGATTCGCTGGGACACACGAGTGGCGACAAACTGCTACAATCGGTCGCCAACCGATTGGTCGCTTGCGTTCGCCGCTCCGATACTGTGAGCCGCCTGGGCGGAGATGAATTTGTCGTGCTGCTCTCTCAAGTGGAACATGCTGAAGACGCCACTTTCATCAGCAAAAAAATTCTCACTTCACTTGCTGAACCGTTTTCCGTTGATCACAAGTATCTAGACATCAGTGCAAGCATCGGGGTGAGCACCTACCCGGGCGATGGGCAGGACGCCGAGACCCTCCTACATAAAGCCGACACTGCTATGTATGCTGCCAAGAAAATCGGACGCAACAATTGTCAATTTTTTAAAGCCGACATGCAGGCTCGGGTCTTGGAGCGGCTGAGTCTCGAGGGTAGCTTACGCCACGCCTTGTCCCGAAACGAGTTTAGTTTGCACTACCAGCCAAAGATCAACCTCAAGACGGGGGAGATCACGGGAGTGGAAGCCTTGCTGCGCTGGCAGCACCCCACGCGCGGGATGATTTCACCGCTGCAATTTGTTCCCATCGCCGAGGAGACCGGATTGATCGTTCCCATCGGTCAATGGGTGCTTCTCAACGCCTGCCGACAGGCCCGCGCCTGGATAGACGCGGGCCTTCCTCCGGTGCGCATGGCGGTCAACGTATCCGCAGCGGAGTTCATGGCCAAGGATTTTCTGTCGGGAGTTCGTGCCGCGCTGATTTCGACTGGCGTCGACCCTCACCATTTAGAACTGGAATTAACTGAGACCGTGCTGATGCGCGACGCCGAGTCCGCCGTTAGGATTCTTCACGCATTGAAAGCTATAGGGGTACAACTTGCCGTGGACGATTTTGGCATCGGCTACTCCAGTTTCAGCTATTTGCAACGGTTTCCGCTGGACGCTTTGAAGATTGACCGCACGTTTATCAACGAAATCTCGGCAGCCGGAGAAGGGGCCACCATCCTCAGCGCCATGATCGATATCGGCCTAAGTTTGAAGCACCGCGTCATTGCCGAGGGCGTTGAAACAGTCGAGCAGCTGCACTTTCTGCAAAAGAAGGGTTGCAGTGAGGGTCAGGGATACTTATTTTGCCACCCGGTAATTGCCGAAAAGTTCGCCGAATTCCTAAAGGGCGGAGTCAGAGAATCCGCTGTCCACTAGGAAATAATGCGATTCACTTCTTGCGGGCAATCTCCGCACGCAAATTCTCGGCTCTTCACAACTCTAGTAACTTAAGGGTGTGCCACCCGCGACGCTAGTCGAGCTTTTTACGGGCGAAGTACAACAGCGACGTGCCAGCAGCGCAAACATTACTATGCCGAATAGGGGTTGCGCGGACATCGGCATGGGACCTTTTCGTTGACTGCTAGCGCGGGCCAAAACCCTGGCGGGCGGGGCATTGGATTGCATTTGAATAGTCGCACTGGGCGCAATGATCTTCGTTTCATCACGTTTTGTTGTTATCAGCGCAAGAGATTGCTGGACTCGGTGCGCTGCAGAAACATGACGGTGCGCATACAAGAAGAAGTCGAGAAGTTGTGAAAAATCAAAAGACCCAGGTTCAAAATGCGAACTGGGGCACCCGGCGGGACAATCTACTGCCATCCTCGCTTATCGCAAACGTGCCGCGCGAACTCTCTTTGTACATGAATCTTTTCGAGTCGTCGCGTTTCCTCTGGCGTTCGGCCTTTCGGCGCGCGAGTTTCAGGAAACCTGCAGCCACATCCACTGCATTCGTATCCGTTAAGTGCGACAGCCGATGCCGCAAAATGATTACCCATCTCAGTGCTTAGTTCCGCGAAGACCCTCGCGGGGGGTTCGTGCGCGTTCATGTCCGTATGCTGCTCTGCGCGGCGATATAAAGCTGTACCAAATTGAACAGTCGCTTAAGGAAACACAGTAGGGTGGTTGGGTGAGCGTTGACGGGGAGTGGTAGAAAGCGGGGAGAGATTCCTCGACCCGCCGATGGCGGGTAAACTGCGCAAGCCGACTCCTTCGCGGGAGCGAGGGAGGGAAGAAAAGCGTCGGCTTGCTGCGCTCCTGCCGGAGGGGGCAGACGGGCAGGCGGAATGACTGTTGGGGTGCCGCTTGTCGGCGGTAAGGTTGATGGCGGGAATTATTTTGCCTTCACGATGATCTGGTGGCCGCCGGTGCAGTCGGGATGGATGGGGGAGATGTCGATTAGGACGGCGGCGGTGGGGGTTGGTCGAGGACTCTGGGCGGCCTACCCTCTGCGACTCTGGGTGGCCTACCCTTTGTGCCACGCACCCGCCAACGGTTTTATTTTCTGCGTCATACTTCCTCTACTGTTTTAGATGCCTTCGCCGCTCAACCGCGGCGTGTTGGAGTTGAAGGATTAAGCGGGCAGCGGTAGCTTGTGAAGGATGGTGAAAAATGAGTAATAAGAAAATTCTCGTTGTGGATGATGATCCGGATATATCCAGGGGCATGGGTGTGCGCCTCAAGGCGAACCACTACGATACTTTCTTTGCCACCGATGCGGTTTCCACTTTGCGGGAGGCTCGCAAGCACGAGCCGGATTTAATTATTCTCGACCTAGGTCTACCGAATGGCGATGGCTTCGTGGTGATAGAGAAACTTAAAGTATGGCCCTCTCTGGCAATGATTCCCATTATCGTGGTCTCCGCCCAGGACGTTCGCGCAAACAAAGAACGCGCGATCAAGGCAGGAGCGAAGGCCTATCTGCAAAAACCAGTCGATAATGCGGAACTTCTGAGAATCATCCGACAGGCCCTGGGAGAACCCGCACATGCGGAACAGCCCTAACGAGGCGTTCCGAATGTTCGCGTCCATCGTGAGCGCGAACGAAGGAAAGGCGAACGCGCTTTCAGGTTCTTAGCGACTTGCGTTACCATTTGGAGAAAATGTGTGTCCATTGACATGTCCTACAGCTGATGTGATTGTGACCGCACCCTGAGGCGTCCCCGTGATGTACCTCTTTTTGAAGGCAGAGCCCTCGCCCGATGCGCCGTACCAGCTACTGTTCGTAACGATTACAGAATCCGGCGGCGCGTGGGTTACTTTGTATGCCGGAGACAAAGGCCAGGCGGTTGTTCTGGAACAAACTGAATTTCCGACTTTAGAAGCGGCCATTGGACGCGGGGACATGATACGGGAGGGACTGCAAAAGAATGGGTGGCGACCGCATCACCCAGCCGTCGCGGGATTGAATCGGTCATCTTATGGAGCCGCGATCACAGCTCTTCAAGGTTGAAGTTGAGCAATTGAAGGCCGGGCGAACTCTCTAGTAACTTAAGGGTGTGCCGCTCGCTTGGCTAGTCGAGTTTTTTGCGGGCGAAGTAGAAGAGGGACGCGCCTAGCAGGGCGAACATGAATATGCCTAGTAGGGATTGGGCGGAGGTGGGCATGGGGAGCTTTTCGTTCACGGCGAGGGCGGGCCAGAGCCTGGGGCCCAGGCTGAACAATTTTTCGGGCCAGGGGAGGCGCAGGACGGATGTGAGCCAGTGCGGGACGCGGTTGGAGATTTCGGGGTCCTGCAACAGATTGATGATGATGCCGAGCAGGCCGAAGACGCCTCCGGCAGCGATGAGTCCGCTGGAGTAGAGCGCGCCGGGGCTCGCTTCGCCTTCGTCTTTCTTTTTGGTGGTGGCGTCGATGAGCGAGCGGATCAGGCCTCCCGCGAACATGGCCGCGGTGGTGCCGAGCGGGAGATACGAGCCGGTGGCGAAGGCCAGCGATCGCACGCCGAGAATTTCTACCGCGATGACTAACGCGACGCCCATTAAAACCAAGCGCCAGGGCAGGCGCTGATTCAGGATGCCGCTGATGACGGTGGCCATCAAGCGCGCTTGCGGGGCGGGAGCCTTGAGGCTGCCGATTCCCTGGGCCCACTGATATTCGATTTGTTTGCTGTCCGGGCTGTAGAGATATTCGCCGTCGGGAATTTCGTGCGAGCCCAGCGAATTGATGAGCTGATAATTTTTGCCTTGATAGGTGAAGGTGTCACGCTCGACTTTGACGCCGGTTGGGAGGGACTGCACGGTGACGGGGATCTGCGTGGGGATATATTTTTCCAGGCCCTTGTTCATGAGGTTGAGCGTGGTGCCGATGGCCAGGGTGGAAACGGTGACGCCGATCAGCAGGCCCATCTGCTGCCAAAAAGGCGTGGCGCCGACCAGGTAGCCGGTTTTTAAGTCCTGCGAAGTGGCGCCTGCAATGGCCGCCGCGATGCATACTACACCACCAATCATGAGGGCGAGCACCTGGTAGTTGGGCGCGGTCCAACCGGCGACGAAGAAGATGGCGCAGGTGGCCATCAGCGTGGCGATGCTCATGCCGCTGATGGGATTGGAGGAGTTGCCGAGGAGTCCACTGATGCGCGCGGCTACCGTGACGAAGAGAAAGCCGAAGACGGTGACGAAGATGCCCGCGAAAAGATTGTGGTACCAGCGCGTCTCGGCTCCCTGGATGGGATGAAAGGTGAGGAGAATCCACATCATGACGATGATGAGCATGGAGCCGACCACGACCGAGCGCAGCGGCATGTCGCGGTCGGTGCGGGTCGCCGCGGCGGATTCGCCGGCGCCTTCGGCGCGGACGTCTTTGAGGCCGGCTTTGAGCGCGGAGAAAATTGTGGGGAGGGTGCGCAGCAGGGTGATCAGGCCCGCGGCGGCGACGGCACCTGCGCCCATGGGGCGAATGTAGGTGCCCCAGATCTGGTCGGGGGACATTAGCGGGATGGGAATGGTGGAGGGATAAATGGGTACGTTGTTGGCGAGCTGACCGTAAAAGCGGATGGCGGGCATGATGACCAGCCAGGAAATAATGCCACCTGCGAACAGGATGCCGCTGACGCGGGAGCCGATGATGTAGCCGACTCCGAGATACTCGGAGGTGATGGTCATGCGGAAGGATGCGCCCTGAAACCAATTGGGGCGGGCTTCGGGCTGGGAGGTCCAGGCCTGCACGGTGTTCATCAGAAAGGTGTAAATACCGCCGAGGCCTAGCCCCCAGAACACGCGTCCGGCAAAGGAGCCGCCGCGTTCGCCCGCGACGAGCACGTCGGCGCAGGCGGTGCCTTCGGGAAAGCTGAGATTGCCGTGCTCCTTGACGATGAGTTGGCGGCGCAGCGGCACCATGAAGAGCACACCGAGCCACCCGCCGAGTAGAGCCAGAGGAAAAATTCGCCAGAAGGTGAAT
>DATHGV010000457.1:0-3658 GCA_035490135.1 Candidatus Methylomirabilota bacterium | reverse complement strand
ACAGCGGCTCGGCGCGCCATCGTTGGGCTCGGGAAAACTCCAAACACCGCCGAACCGCTACCCGCCAACGAGGCTTCTGGAGCTCCCTTTTGAAGCAAAACCCGCTTGATTTGATCCAGCCGGTTATAGCGCTTGAAAACTGGCTTCTCAAAATCGTTAGAAAGGCCGTTTCCCTGCGCGCTCCAGGACAGAGCACAGAACTCCCAAAGTTTAGGGTCTGCAGCGAGTTTTGTCAACGTAGTCGCATCGCGCAAAGGCGCATTCAGCCAGCGAAACGCATCTGGCGTCGGCACCCGAATATCGCGCGGCGCGACAATCAGTAGCGCCAGCTTCTTAATATCCGGCAACGGGTAAATCTCATCCCCTCTTCCCGCTCCCAACGCCCGCCCGCCAAATAAAAATATGGGCACGTCCGCGCCCAAAGACGCAGCCAGCTCGATCAACACAGCCATCGGAAGCTTACGCCCGACCAGTTGCAGGTACCCGAATAGCGACGCAGCCGCATTGCTCGAGCCGCCGCCCAGTCCGCCGCCCGACGGAATCGCTTTACGCAACTCGATTTCAACGCCGCGCCGAATCTTCAGTTCGTGGCGCAACGCCTCGACAGCCCGGTACGCGAGATTTTTCTTCACCGGCTCGCGCGCCAGCTCTTCGTTTCCATGAATTGTCAGCGAGATTTCGTTGCTTTTGCTGGCCCGCAGCCGCAATTCATCGTGCAGCGACACCGTCTGAAAAATCGTGCGCAACTCGTGATAACCGTCCGCACGTTTCCCCAGAATGTCGAGTCGCAGATTTATTTTTGCAAAGGACGGAATGCGTACTTCGCGCATGCGCCTTATTGCGGCTTGGTTTCTTGCGCAGAGGATTTTTGCGCGACGCGATGCTTCATTTGCGACAGTTTCTTTTCCAGCTCCGCGATTTTATCCGTTTCCACATCCGCGGGCAGCGAGTGCTTCCACTCCGCCAGCGACTTCTCCCACTCGGAAGCGGCCATCTCCGGGCGCCCCGTCTTGGCATACAGATCGCCCAAATGCGAATGAATGGTCGCGTCGTGGCTTTCATGCTCCAGCGCTTTGCGAAGCGCCACCTCCGATTCACCCAACTTATTTTCCTTCAAATAAATCCAGCCCAGGCTGTCGAGATAAGCCCCGCTAAACGGCTCTTCCTTCAACGCGCGCCGCACCAAACCTTCCGCTTCGTCCAGCCGAATCCCCAGATCGCCAAGCATGTATCCGTAATAATTCAACACCGGCGCATTGCGCGGATTTACCGCCAAGACTTTCTTGAACTGCTCTTCCGCGCGATCAAAAAATTTCTGCCGTTCATAAATAGCGCCCAGCAGAAACCACACCATCTCGTTATCACGCGGCTGTCCCGGCAAAACTTCCGCGGCCTTCGCGGCTTCTTCCGCTTCCTTGTAACGCCGCCCGCGCTCATACACCTGCGCGATATTCAGATAAACATCGCGGTCACCCGGTTTCCCGGTAAGCTGCGTGCGCAGCATCTTCACGCCGTCGTCGGTTTGCCCGCTCTCCCCCAGCAACAGCGCTTCGCTCGAACGTAGCGACACATCACTGGGGTATTTGGCCACCGCATCCTTGCCGGTTTGCAGCGCCTTCGGCAAATCCTTCGCCGCGCGATAAATATCCATCATCAACAAACGCGCGCGCCGATCCTCTTCTTCACCGAGCCGCCCGAGTTCCTGGTAGGTGTAAATAGCCGCCTGATAATTTTGTGTGTCGCGATACAGTTGCCCCAATTGCTGATACAAAATCCCCAGCGAATGTGCCCGCGAAGCGGATCCCTGTGGCTGCGCCTTGATGCCCGCGACTGCGTCGGACAGCACGCGAATGGCATCCTCATTGCGCCCCTGCGCCTGATACAACATCGCCTCGTTGTACATCACTTCCAAGCTGCCCGGCGCATACTGCCGCGCCTTCACCAGGTTATCTTCCGCCTTGCCCAGATCATGCAGCTCGCGGTAAATCTGCGCCATCCGCAGGTACACGTCCGCGTCGTCCGGCATCAAGTCCGTCAACTTCTGATAAACCGTCAGCGCGTCCGAATATTTTTCTTCCGCCATCAAAGTCTGGCCCAGCCCGCGTTGGTGGCTTAGTTCCGAAGGATCCAGCTCCGTGGCCTTGCGATACGCAGTCTCAGCTTTAGGCAAGTCGTGCGATTGCGTGTACGCATCGCCCAGCAAATCGAGCATGACCGGTGAAGGCGATCGCCGCGTCAGCTCTTCCAGCAGCGCAATCGCTTCCGGAGCCTTGCCCTCATCGAGCAGTAGTTGCGTCAATTGCTCGATGGCCGGCTCGTTCTCGGGATCCTCTTTCAACATGCCGCGCAGAACCGCCTCGGCCTTGTCGTGCTCGTTCCTCAACCGGTACAGTCGCGCCAGCCACAGCGCCGATTCGGCGTCCGTCGGATCCAGCCGGTAAATTTCCGCGTACTGCTCAATCGCGCGTTCGACAATCTCGGATTGCCCGTTGCCCACGCTGAAATCGCCCAGGCTCCGCAGATAAATCCTGCCCAACAGCCGCCGCGACTGAATGTCGTTAGGATCGCGCTTCAGCAGCGCCTGCGCTTCCGTTACCGCTTCGTGGGTGCGCTGTGCCTTCCAATACATTTCCGCCAGCCGCTCGCCAATCACGGGGGACTTGGGATCAAGGGCATAAGCCTTCTTGTAAGCCTCGATAGCTTGCGTAGCGTATTCCGGTTTGCTGGTGGACTCGTATTGCTGCTCGTAGATATGCCCCATCGTGAAGTTGTAATAGGCATCTGCACGCGAAGGAGTCTTCGCCACTTGTGCAGAAGACTCACTGGTTTGCTTGTCCTGCGTCGCTGCCGGCACGTTGGCTTTGTCTTGCGACGTTCCCGCGGGCGCTGCCGCCTGGCCCTCGGTTTGGCCGCTGGTCTGTCCGGTAGTTTGGGAAAAGCTTGCGCCGGCCGTCAAAGCAGCCACCCAAAGCGCAAAAATCATTCGTTGAGAGTTCATGAAAACCCCAAAAAGAAAGTATCCCATGAGCCTGTAGCGGGGTCAAAAATCAAACCCGCCCCCGTTTCCATGGCCCGGCACCTAACCAGTTACTAAATTAGCTCTACAGCAGACCGCCCGAAAATGCCAAATCCCCTGACTGCGGCCAAATCGCGTATATGAGGTTGGATTCGTAAATGATCAAGCAAGTTTCAGTGCAAAAAATGTCGCATGCCCGTAAACACCATCGCCATTCCCAGTCGGTCCGCAGCAGCAATCACGTCCGCATCGCGGACCGACCCGCCCGGCTGGATAACTGCCGTCGCCCCAGCCTTGGCCGCTTCCTCCACGCCGTCTGGAAATGGAAAAAATGCATCGGAAGCCACCACGCTACCCTGCAGCGAACTCGGCGCCTTCATTACCGCCAGTTTCACGGAATCCACGCGGCTCATTTGTCCCGCGCCCACGCCCAGCGTCGCGCCATCTTTCGCAAATACGATGGCGTTCGATTTCACGTGTTTCGAAACTTTCCACGCAAACCGCAGCGTGCTCATTTCTTCCGGCGACGCCGCTCGCTTCGTGGCCGTGCTCAGCTCGCCCTCTTTAATTTCCCCCAGGTCCGGCTGCTGCACCAGCACGCCTCCCAGAATCCGCTTCAATTGTAGTTCCCTGTCAGGCTCC
>DATHGV010000456.1:0-3530 GCA_035490135.1 Candidatus Methylomirabilota bacterium | reverse complement strand
CACCGACGCCCACGTCTGGGCTGAAAAATACGATTTCGATGTGAATGAAGTGTTTGCAATCCAGAGCGGGATCACGCAAAAAGTCGCAGAGCAGCTTCACGCCAAGGTCTCATCTGCCGAAAAAGCCGCCATCAAAGAGCCGCCGACCACGGACCTGGTTGCATACGATTGCTACTCGCGTGCCAAAGACCTCATCAATGGCATTGCGTTTAGCACGCGGGCAAAAGAAGATTTGGTCCAGGCCGTGCAACTGCTTGACCAGGCCATCGCGCGCGACCCCTTGTTCTTTGATGCCTATTGTCAGATCGCGGGAGCGCATGACCGGACTTATTTCCTTGGTTTCGATCACACGGAGGCGCGCCTTAAATTGTCCGAAAGAGCCATTCAATCAATCCGCCGTCTGCGCCCCGACTCTGGAGAGACGCATTTGGCCTTCGCTCAGCATTTTTACTGGGCATATGCAGATTACGGCCGAGCCCAGGAGGAGCTGAATGCCGCCCGAGTTACGCTACCGAACGAATCTCGAATTCCTCTTTTGGCTGGGTACATTGACCGGCGTCAGGGTCGCTGGGAGAAATCCCTCGAGGAAATGAAGCAGGCGCTGGAGTTGGATCCACGCAATTTTTCCATACTCCAACAAATCTCGCTTACTTACCAAGCTTTGCGCCGTTACAAGGAGACGGCTACCACTCTGGATCGCGCGCTGGCCATAGCTCCGAACGACGTTCCCAGCCGGGTAAGGCGCGCCTGGGTTGATCTTCAATGGCGCTCAGATCCAAAACCGCTACACACCGCAATTGAGACGATCCTGGCCGGGGACCCTACCGCGGCGCCTGTTCTCGTTAACCAATGGCTCGACCTTGCCTTGGGCGAGCGCGATCCCGCCGCCGCCGAACGCGTGCTGGCCGCGATGCCAGCCGGCGGCTGTTACGAAGAAAACATTCCATTCCCTAACGGTTGGTGCAAGGGTCTTGCCGCCCGACTCCGCGGCGATGAGCCGGCAGCTCATGCCGCCTTTACGAAAGCGCGAGAGGAACTCGAGGAAATCGTGCGCAACCAACCCGATTACGCGCAGGCTCTCTGCGCGCTGGGTGTGGTTGATGCAGTTCTGGGAAATAAGGAAGACGCCATCCGCGAAGGCAAGCGTGCTGTCGAGCTGATGCCAGTCAGCAAAAGCGCCCTCGAGGGCCCGTTGTTGATCCAATACCTGGCGGTCATTTATGCGTGGACGGACGACAAGGATCGCGCAATCGAACGGTTGGCTGCGGCAGCCAAGCTGCCGGGGGGCCACGTTACATACGGCTATTTGCGCCTCAATCCCATTTGGGACCCGCTGCGCGGCGATTCGCGCTTTGAAGCAATCGTCGCTTCGCTCGCGCCAAAATAGGCGGCACGCGGCAGGGCAAGGAGCGGCGACGCTGCTCGCGAAAGCGATTTGGAATTTCCCAACCGCCGAGGGACGCTTAAGCCGTCTGGGTGGGAATTGGAAGTTAGGCTTCCAGCGTGACTCGGCAGGCGGGCATCTTGCCTGCCTTCCTTGCTCGGTAGCCTGGAAACCTAACTTCCAATCGACTGGGCGTGCTCATTAGCGATACGAAGAACGCATAGTTTTCTGGGGGTTTCAGGACAGGCTCAGTTTGCTCCCAACGAAGGGAAAGGTGACCGTTAATGCACGCACCGCATTCCATTCACTTGAGCATCCAACCGACAATTGGCCAACACTGCCCAACTGTGCGAAGATAATCATTTTGTTTTTGTTCTTGACAGTTATTCAGATCGCCTGTAAGCGTGCCACCTTATGAAAAACCACCGAGCAGAAATCACTAAACGTCTGGTCGCGGCACTGTTGGTGACTGCGGCCGTTGTTGGGGTCAGTGCCCTTGCAATGCATACGCCCAGTTACAACCAAAACTCCGCGGCTCGTTCTTTCAAGAGTATTCAAACCGACAGGGCCACATTGTTTTACGCGGACAATAGGCAGGATCGAGGTTGGTGCGTGGAGATGGTCCTCCCAGGAACCAGCGAGAGTAAAGCCGCGACTGAGAATTTGAAATTAGTCGCAGCGGCGCTGTAAAGGCCACAAGCGGTCTTATAAATAAATGTGCCAGTCCCGAAAGCTTTCGGGGCTGGTTTGTCATGTACCGGGAGCGAAGCGGAAGAAGTGCGCCGGAAGGTGGCGCAACTCGACTCACGGGGCTGGCTCCACCACAAAGCAAGTTGCAAACTTGCTTCAAGATAGATGACTTCTAAACGCATTTATGCGATTTGCTTCGGTTTACATTTTTTCCTCATAACAGCAGTTTGTTTTTCCGGGATATTCTCGCTGGTCGCAGAAGGCGCGACCATGTTGCCGTCAGCGCTCGATCAGTACGCGCGCAAGGCTGAACTGGTCGGGGCATGGCTGCTGGGAAAGCAAGCGGCTGCGTTCAACCCGGTCCGACGGGGTATAGCGACTTATCTGCATGCTGCCGGCATCGAGGCGGGATACACCTTTTTTGCGCCGAATATCCCAGGCTATCACAAGTTAACCTTGGAACTATATCACCAGGACGGACGGGTAGAATACGACTCGCCGCATGTGAGCGGCAAAGCGGCCGCCCTGCGTTTGGATAGTTTATTAGACCGGTTGGCGGACCAGCGTTACGAGCCAATACGGGAAGTGGTAATCAAAATGCTCGCGTTCTCCGTTTGGCGGGAGCGCGCTGATGTGGAAAAGGTTCGGGCCACTTTCGGGTCAGTCAACCCGCCCGGGATCAGCGAGTTTGAGCAAGGAAAAGGAGAATCGTTCCAGCCCCTGTTCAGCTTCGATTTCAGCATTCGTAACGAAGAGAACAAGTAGAACGCATCTGATAAACATGGAAGCGTGCGTTGCTGGGGATTTTGGCACTGCGCTTTGCGAAAGGTGGATCGGCTTCTCCGAAGACGATGCCAAAACCACTCGCCGAAGGCGCGAGATTTTTGCGCATCGCCCGTCAAGGGCTGCTATATGAAATTTAGGCGGCGAGCCGCATTCAGCAACGGGTTGAGGCCAACGGGTTCCACCTTCGAGAACCAGTCAACAACGCAATGACGCCGCTGCGACGATGGTGGAAAGGCTTGATTGAATTTCTCTTTCCGCCAGAAACCGATAAGTGGCTTGCCGTTCTGCGTATCGGCCTGGGTCTGCAAGTAGTCGTTTTCACGCTGTTCTTAAGGAGTGACTGGCACTACTTGTTCGCCGGGACTGGGAAGGGGCTTGTCAGTCGCGAATTGGGAGAGGCCATGACCTCTTTCGATAGTCCTCTCATTCCAAAACTTGGCTGGCTGGTTGCTCTCGGCGGCCACGTCGGCGTCGGCGAGGAAACAGTGCTTACTGTTGCCTGGGCCTGCTTGCTTTGTATGGGATGTTGTTTGTTGCTGGGACTTTTCTGCCGCCCGGCAGCGATAATTGCCTGGTTTCTTCACCTCTGCGCGGCTGAAAGTGGAGGGTTATTGGCATACGGCGCTGATAACTTCATGACCACGGGACTTTTTTATTTGATGTTGTCGCC
>DATHGV010000455.1:0-4125 GCA_035490135.1 Candidatus Methylomirabilota bacterium | reverse complement strand
CAGGTCGGCAATTGTCGGCGCCCAGTCCGGGATCCCCTGAGGTGAACCCGGCAAACCGACGGTCAACAAGCCCGTCCGGAACGGATGCTGCCCAAGAATGAAGGACGCGCGTCCTGCCGTGCAGCTTTGCTGGGCGTAGGCGTCGGTGAAAAGCGCGCCTTCCCTGGCGATGCGGTCGATGTTTGGTGTGTGATAGCCCATGATGCCAAGGTTATAGGCGCTGATGTTATGGACACCAATGTCATCGCCCCAGATGACCAGGATGTTGGGCTTCGTGTCAGCGGCTTGAGCCGGGCTGACGACGAGCGCGGCCGTGGCGACCAGCAGTGACAAGCCGATGTGTTTTCGTTTTGGTTTCATTTATTTGTTTTGTTTGGTTTGTTCTGTTTGTTCTGTTTGGCTCACGATCAGGGCCAGGCGGCCCGCGTGGTTCACATCCCACTAGTCGGACAAGGCCATCTTCTCATCGCGTTCGCGTTTTGCGGCAGCTTCCTCTGCCTTGCTTGACGCGCCGATGGGTTTCACATCAACAACGACTTTGAGGATCTTGCCTGTGAAAGCATTGTCGTGTTCCTTGTAGTCGTTTGTGACGGGGGTAGCCGTATCCACGCCGACGCCCGCTGTTTCGTCACCCGAGAAGATGAGCGGCTGCGTGCGGTCGATCCGCCCGCTGGCGACTTGTTGCCCGTTAACCAGAAGGGTCGCGGTTCCTCCTTTGCCGAGCCCGCCGCCGTCATAGTCGAAGTTCATGCGGATGGTGGCTTTGCCCGGCGGGACTGCTTGCGGAGCTGAAACCTTGAACTGCTGGAGTCCAAGGAAGTTGTAGCAGTAAGTCGGTTTGCCGTCCTTGAGATACAAACTCCAGCCTCCGAACCGGCCGCCTTGGACAAGAATCACCCCATTCGCGCCGCCGTCCGGAATTTCTACGTCGGCGGTAATCGAGAGCGATCGGTTCTTGATGTTAATGAACACGTTTTCACTCATTCCCACCATCCCTTGTGAGAGCGTAAGCGAGGTGCGTCCCTCCATCAGGTCGGGCCGGCCTACGAGGGCCGGATTGAAGCGTTCGAGACTTCGATCATCAAGGGGCAACACGCGGTACTTGATCGCCTCCTTCATGAACACGCCCTGCAACTCTTTGAGCTTCGCCGGATTGGCGGCCGCCAAATCATTCGCCAAGCTGAAGTCCTTGCTCGTATCGTAGAGCTCCCAGATGTCTTCTTGGAGCTTCCTCCTGGGCGCTGATTCCCACGGCGCCCGATGAATGGTGCCGGCGAACCATCCGTCATGATAGATTCCGCGATTGCCCGTGATCTCGAAATACTGTGTCTTATGAGTGCTTGCCGCGTCGGGATGGTCGAACGTGTAAACCATGCTCACGCCCTCGATTGGTTCCTGAACGGTGCCGTTGACACTCTTCGGTTCCGGCAAACCGGCGACCTCAAGGACAGTGGGAGCGATGTCAATTACATGATGCCACTGTGAGCGGAATTGGTTAACGGCTTTGACGCGTTTCGGCCACGAGACGATCATGCCATTGCGGGTGCCGCCGTAGTTGGATGGGATTTGCTTGGTCCACATGAAGGGCGTATCGCCCGCGACAGCCCAGCCAGCGGCCATATGCGGATAGGTCGTGGGACCACCCCATTCATCGTAATGCTTCAGCATGTCCGGGACGGTCTCCGGTACATTGTTGAAAAACGTCATCTCGTTGAACATGCCGTTCATCCCGCCCTCGGCGCTGGTTCCGTTATCGCCGAGGATGTAGAAGATGAGTGTGTTGTCGGCTTCGCCCGTTTCAGCGACGGCATCGAACAAGCGGCCGATCTCGTAGTCGCAATATTTCCCAAAAGCGGCAAACACCTCCATCTGGTGGGCAAACAGCTTTTTCTCGTCCGCAGTCAGCTTGTCCCAATCTTTGATGGCCTCCGGTTTGGCGGCCAGCTTTGTGCCTGGCGGCACGACACCCATTGCGATCTGACGAGCTAACGTTTCTTCACGCATCTTGTCCCAGCCCTGATCGAATCGGCCCTTCTCCTTTTCGATCCATTCTTTCGCGACATGATGCGGCGCATGGGTGGCGCCCGGCGCGAAATAGATGAAGAACGGTTTGTCGGGCGTGAGAGACTTTTGGAACTTCATCCATGCGATGGCGTGGTCGGTCATATCAGTCATGAAGTTGTAGCCCGGATAATGGGGCGTTCCGATCAGCGTCAAGTCTTCATAGAGCGTAGGCGCCCACTGGTCGGTTTCGCCACCGATGAAGCCGTAGAACTTGTCGAAGCCCGAGCGCGTGGGCCAGCGAGTGGTCGGGCCGGAAGGACTGACCTCCCACGGCGCCGTCTCGTGGTTCTTGCCGAAAAAGGCGGTGCTGTAACCGTTCAGGCGCAGCACCTCCGCCAGCGGCGCCACGTTATTAGGTCGCTGACCTGTATTGCCGGGGAAAGCGGTGGCGATCTCGGTGACACCGCCCATGTTGTTCATGTGGTGGTTACGGCCGGTGAGTAGAGCCGTTCGCGTTGGTGAGCAAAGCGCGGTGGTGTGGAACTGGTTGTAGCGTAGCCCTTGGGTGGCAAGCCGGTCGGCACTTGGCATAGGCACCGGACCGCCAAAGGCACTAGGCATGCCAAAGCCTATGTCGTCAATCAGGACAATGAGCACGTTGGGCGCCCCCGCTGGCGCCTTGATCTCGAAGCGCGGCGGGGGCCTGGCGTCGCGGGCGTCGAGCACCGTGCTGTGCGGGTAATTCGGTTCCGCGATGGGCAGGACCGTGCGATCAATCTGTTGCGCCGCCAACGATAGCGGCAGAAAGCTCACTATACCGGCTAGCACAGATACCACTGGCAAGCTCTTCTTCGGCATTTCTGATTTCATGATTGTTGTTCCCTTTAGTTTCTTTCACGCTTTTCAACATTTTGTTTCGGTTGTTGTGGCTGTTGTTCGTTAATTGACCAGCTGTCGCTCAAGCCCGCCCAGCACATGATGAGTGTAAAGCTCGCCGCGACATATTGGACCAAAGCCGTACGGAATCGGCACTACGCGCTGTAGTATGTCGCCCCGCCCTGCGGCCTATCAACAGGTTCGTTAGGCATATCACTTTGAAAACCCTCTGCTGTCGATCTTTTCTGAAGGTCGGGCGGTCGGATAGAGCAGGGTAAAAGTGAAGCGCACGCCCCAGTCGGGGCCGTAACGCGGCGAATCGGCATAGTATTTTCCGCCGATCGCGATGCTGATCGGTTGCCTGCCGATTTTCAGAACCTGGCTAATGGAAAAAACCAGCGGTATCGTCCACTTCGCGTCGCCTGGTGTATTATTCCAGTTTGCCGACATTTCTGAGCTCAGCGTGAACGTCGTGTGCGTCTTCAGTGTATAAGCGGCGAATGGTTGCAGAAACATTTGGCTGAAACTTTGCCGGCCTTCCTGAATGGCGACCGACCAGAGCTGATTCATCAATGCGCCCGCAGTTAACCCACCCATCTGCTTCAAAACCACGACCGTGGGCCCAATCGAGAACGTGCCTGTTCCCAGAAATGGATGAGTTCCGGTCGGATAAAGTAAAGCGGGCCCGATACCCCAAATGAGTCCAAATGGACCCGGCGCTTTGGGTGAAAGGAAAAAACTCTGCGTGGTATCGCTCAAGCCGTCCTGCGATCGATTTTGTGGCTGTAACGGCGAATTCTTCGGCAGGTTCTCGATGAAGAAGAGATCGTGCTGCGAAACAACCGGGATAATCGTCCGCAAAATCAGGTTCCAATCTTTGCTGAGTGAGATTGGGATAACTGGCTGAATGTTGAGTGTAAATTTGTAGCCGTTGTGCGAAGGGCCATAACCAAAGTCTTCGTTTGCCTGGAAAGGAACGCTGATGAGAGACGCAATTGGATTGGCCAGTTGTTTGGCCAGGTTAGTTTCCTCGTCCTCGCCGGTCCTGCTTCCCATGGATGACTCGGTTTCGGCGGCATAAATTAGATTTTCAATTCTGGGAAGGTCCACGGTCGGCTGAGCAGAACCATCGAGTGCGGCGAATGGAGCGATCTTGTTACCATTCGCATCGAGACCAATCCCTTCTTGGGCTCGAACATACTGAGCGGCGACCAAGATTCCTAAGATCAGGGCGCCGAGATTGAG
>DATHGV010000454.1:0-5192 GCA_035490135.1 Candidatus Methylomirabilota bacterium | reverse complement strand
GTTCCCTTTCATGGGTCCGGCGAGATGCGTGTTGTCGGTCCGCCAAACGGTCCGTGCTTCGCGGGAGCCTGGTCTGTCGACGGAAAGTGGATTTATCTGTCCGTGACTACCGGCGAATCTCATATTTGGCGGCAGCGTTTTCCTTCCGGAGAACTTCAGCAGATCACCTTCGGCCCCACCTCTCAAGAAGGCATTGCCATGGCTCCGGACGGTAAATCATTCATAACCTCGGTTGGATCACAGGACACTACCGTCTGGCTCCATGACAAGAACGGAGACCACCAAATCTCCTCCGAAGGAAACGCCAGCGCGCCATCGTTTTCTTCGGACGGAAATGTCCTTTATTTTTTGATGATCAACGGGCAGTCGCACCTTTCTGAACTGTGGATGAAGGATTTGAGCAGCGGAAAAATGGATCGGGTCCTGCCTGGATACTCCATGAACACTTATTCGGTTTCCCGCGATGGAAAACAAGTTGCCTTTACTGCCAACGACCCGGCCGGTCATCCCCGCATATGGGTCGCCCCCATGAATCGGCGTTCGTCCCCGGTGCGCATCTCCTCGACAGAAGTCGAAGATTCGCCTCAGTTCTTGCCGGATGGTGATCTCGTTTTTCGCGCCGTTGAGGGCGGTTCCAATTTTCTCTATCGCATGAAAACTGACGGAAGTGCGCGCAGCAAGATAACGGGCGAACGAGTCTTGGACCTTTACACCGTGTCTCCAGACGGACGATGGGTAACCGCCTCCGCGCCGATCTCGAACCAGGAACACACTGCGGCAATCAAGGCATTCCGCATGGGCGGCAACGAGGAACTGCTAGTGTGCGCGATTAATTGCCTGATCGATTGGGATAACTCCGGAAAATTCGTGTTTTTCACTTTCCAGAATGGCAATACCTACGCGCTTCCTTTGACGCAGCCGTTCGGACTGCCGAAGTTACCTCCAGCGGGAGTTTCGCGAGTGGAGGATTTCCCTGCTTCGAAAACAGCCATAACCATTCCGAATTTTGTCGATTCGGCCATCAGCCCCTCGTTCTACGCGTACACCCGCCGAAATACGCGACGCAACCTGTATAGAATTCAGTTCCAGTAGCTCGGTGATGCGCAGCTGATTTGTTTGGAAAATCCGTATACCCGAACATCAGCCGATTTTATTTCAGTTATTTCACGGGAACGAGGTCGAATTTATCCGGGCCGTCCTGATAAAACAGCGCGCCTTCTGTTTTGTCACCACCGCTCCAGTGCTTGTGACCTCCGGGAACTGATAAGAATTCTCCCGTGCCTACGCGCTTTTCGCCGTCCTCATCCTTGTACAGGTAAGCTCCTTTGATGACTACAATCCGGACGTCGTTTGTGTGGTAGTGCGTTCCGGCGTCGTAGCCCGGCTTGAACTTCGTGAACGTTGCATGAGCGCCTTTGTCCGGGTCGCCAGACAGGACGGCGCTGGATACACCACCCCCACTCCTCTCCATGGGTTTAAATGTCGCCTTACTCGCAGAAACGTGGGTGACGTGATCCTTGCTGAGTTCTTTTTGGGCCCGCGCAACAGCCAGCGACGCTACGATAAGCAAAACCATCACGGCGGCAATGCTCAATGATTTTTTCATAATTTTCCTCCACATATTTCTTGGGCTTTATTTTTGAATTGGGACGCCCGGTTGCAGAAATGTATACACCAATTTGCGAAGAGGCGGTAGATATTCCGCCGCGGGTCCAGCATCAGCAATTTGGAAAAAGCGCGAATTTAAAATTCGCGCGTATTGAGAACTTTTTCGGCGAAATCCTTCGCGCCCGGTTTGCCCGCGAGAATCATTTCAGCCCATTCGGCCCCGCCTTGGGAGAAACGAATGGCTTCGCTGGTCAACGATTCCGGCCCGCCGGAATCGTTGTTCCCGAAGTAGATGCGCTCCATGGCATGTGCGGCCGCTATCCGATTTTTTGTGTACTGCCCCGGCGTAGCCATGAACATAGGATGGCCGCGGCGGTAAATGCGCACTTCCGCGGGATCGACATTGAACTCCGGCAATAATTTCTGGAAATCAGCCAGCACCCGAGCAGCCAGCGATTTGCAATTGTCTTCTTCAAGCAGCGTGGACCGCTGAGTTTCGCGCAACGGCGTGTAGAACGAAAGAATGTTGTGCTTCTGGTGATAGCCAGGAGTATTGCGAATGGTCCAGTCCGCTACAATAAAATCCGTGAAGGAATTTCCCGGGCACCAGGTATCGTAACCGCGATTGTAAACAGGCTTATCGAAAATTACGTTGACCACCGGGTAAGGCGCGTAACGCGTGCGCCGCATGGCCGTTTTCTGATCGTAAGGAATGCCCATGACCAGCCGCGAAGTAATATGTTTCTGGGTACACATGATCACCGTTTTCGCCGATACGGTGGTCAACTCTCCGCTATGGAAATAAGTTACGCGCACATTGTCGTCACCCGGAACGACGGCTACAACCGTGGCGTCGCCGAGCATCCGTTCTTTGTATTTCGGTTGCAGCACTTCCACCAGTTTGTGCGTGATGCATCCAAGCCCGCCGGGCAAAATCACGCGCTTGCCGTCTTCCCCGGTGACCAGACCTTGTAGCGCGACGAGAGCCACAAACGCGGAAGTGTCTTCGCTAGTGGCGCCCCAATTAGATGGGCCGTATCCATCCCACCATTGCTGGATTTCCGGCGCATAACCTCCGATGAAATCGGTGAGCGGTTGCGCGTCCAGTTCATCAATCCGTTTCAAGACATCAATCTTCATCATGTCGTCGCGAAATTTCTTAAAGCTGGCGCGCACTTCCGGGGGATACGGTAAATGATCGATCCCGGCATTCCAGGTATCAGCAACAAAAGTTTTATTCACGATGGTTGGATCGGGATTATTCACCGGCAGAAGTTTCAGGCCCAGCTCGGCGGACAGCTGGTCTCCGTGGTCGCCTTTGAATGCATAGGCCGACCCCGTAGCGAACGCCGCGCCATCGTATTCTTCCTGATAGGCGTTGCCGCCAAAGTGATCTTCTTTTTCAAGCAGTAGCCAATCCTTGCCGCGCAGGAAATACCCGGCGGAAAGTCCCGCGACGCCGCCTCCGACAATCACGATGTCAGCCTTGCGCGTGGCTTCGGGACGCTGGAATTGGTGGCCGTCGCGCACCTGGTGGCAGATTTCGAAATGCTCGCCTTCAACCCGCGGCGCCGTGGAAGATTTTTCATCTGGGACGGCGAGCAGGCTCGCGTCAATTGGGCAGCCGGCAGCCACCGATCCTGCGACTACGTATTTGATGAAATTGCGGCGTGAGTGCGACATGAGTCTCCCTATTCAATGAGCTTTTCGCTGCGCGCGAGTGCGCAACTGAAACCAGATCACAATCAAAATTACCGAAGCGGCAAAAATTAGTGTGGAGATGGCGTTTATTTCCGGGGTGATTCCGCGACGCAGGCGGCCCCAGATTTCCAGCGGTAAGGTATTGTCGCGGCCGATCAAGAAAAATGTCACTGCAATTTCATCC
The DNA here is from genome assembly GCA_035490135.1 of Candidatus Methylomirabilota bacterium. Classification (GTDB taxonomy): domain Bacteria; phylum Acidobacteriota; class Terriglobia; order Acidiferrales; family UBA7541; genus Acidiferrum. The sequence continues at coordinate 1,699 of DATHGV010000454.1, read as the reverse complement.
ATGGAAAGAGTAAAGATCAGCAAGCCGGCGGCGATGAGAGAAAGCTTTAAGTTTGGCAAGGTCACGCGCCAGAAAGTTTGCAGTGGTGTCGCGCCAAGATCGAGCGAAGCTTCTTCCTGGGCGCGATCCATTTTTTGCAGCCCAGCAAAAAGTTCAGTAGTGGTTACGGAGATCAACGCCGTGCCATGACCGAGAAACACGGTGACCAGACTCAAGTGCGCGCCCGCGTACACCGCGAACATCAACAACGAAAGCCCAGTAATGATCCCCGGCAAAATCAGCGGCAGCAAAACCAGCCGCCGGAAAAGCGATTTGCCCGGAAAGCTGGCGCGATCCAGCGCGAGCGCGGCAAGCAAGCCCAACGTGAGCGAAAGCGCGACGCTGCATGCGGCGACGATCAGGCTGTTCAGCACCGAAGTCCAGATGGCCCCATCGCCAAAAAGCTGGCGGTACCAATCAAGCGTGAGGTGCCGTGGCGGAAAGCCACCCACCCCGTCGCGATTGAACGAATAAACGATGAGCACGATGATTGGTAGATAAATAAACGCGAACACTAGCCACGCATAAGCTGCAAGCAGTGGCGCCCGACGCGTTGCGGATGTACTGGAGCGCATAGTAACTGTCGTTGGCGTGCCACTCATCGAAAAGACCAGCGCTTCTCAAGGCGCTCAGTTAGAAATAACAGCGTCACGGTGATTAGTAGGATGCAAACCGAAATGGCCGCGCCCAGCGGCCAGTCATACGCCGCGCCGAAAAGGCTTTGCACGACGTTGGCGATCATCGTGCCGGAAGCGCCGCCAACAAGCAGTGGCGCGAGAAAATCCCCCAGCGAAAGCACGAACGCGAACGTCGCTCCAGCCAACAATCCCGGCAGCGAAAGCGGGAGTATCACCCGCAGAAATGTTTTCAGCGGGCTGGCGCCCAGGTCTTGCGAAGCTTCGACCGCCGGGCGCGGGATATGTTCCAGCGCAGCATAGATCGGCAGAAAAACAAATGGCGTGTAAATGTGCGTAAGCATCAGAATCACCGCGAAAGGGCTGTAAAGCAGGAAACCCACTGGGGCATTCGTGAGATGCAGATATTGCAGGAACTCGTTTAATACTCCATCGCTGCCAAGAATAGTTTTCCACGCGTAGCCCCGAACCAGATAGCTCACCCACAGCGGAACGATCACCAGCTGGTAGAGAATTTCTTTACGCGCCCCAGCGTGGAAAGAAAGATAGTAGGCCAGCGGATATCCAAGCAGCAGTGAGCAAAGCGTGACCGAAGCAGCAATGCTCATGCTGCGCAGCAGCACCTGCACATAAACGGGATTGGTCGCCAGCGTCCGGTAATTTTGCAGGTTCCAGTGGTGCACGATAAATCCATCGCGAACGACCCAGAAACTGTGCGCCAGCATCAACGCGTAGGGCAGCAAAAGAAATAGCCCGACCCACAGCAACGGGGGCAGGGAAACGAGCGATTTGTAAGCGCGCGAATACATTTTTATAAAGCGAATCGTGTTGCGTGAAAATGCCCGAAACGTGCTTCCGCCTATCTATTCCGAAACTGGTACCGCATCGTGAGCGAAAAAACTGAAATCCTGTTTGCCCGATGATGGGCCCCGCGGGGGAATCTTCACGCGCAACGTCTGGCCGCCGCAATCTATCTCCAGCAATTCGCTGGCTCCGCCATAGAGTTGCTGTTTGACGACCGCGGA
>DATHGV010000453.1:0-19355 GCA_035490135.1 Candidatus Methylomirabilota bacterium | reverse complement strand
GTGTTCAGAGATTCGTCGCGGCGCGTGGGACTATCGAAAGTGGGGCGGCGCGGGGCGTCCTCGAGATTATTCGAGGGCAAGAAACTCATCAACTCCCGGATCATCGCCAGGCAATCGGCGTCATCGCGGGCGATGAAGTGGGCCACGCCACTTTTTTCATTATGAGTCATCGCGCCACCAAGCTCCTGCTTGGTCACTTCTTCGTGCGTGACCGTCTTGATTACGTCGGGACCGGTGACAAACATGTAAGAAGTTTCGCGGGTCATGAAAATAAAGTCGGTGATCGCCGGAGAGTAGACAGCTCCCCCGGCGCAAGGGCCCATAATGGCGCTGATCTGCGGGATAACTCCGCTGGCTAAAGTGTTGCGCAGGAAAATATCGGCATAGCCGGCCAACGACGCTACACCTTCCTGAATGCGCGCGCCGCCGGAATCATTGAGTCCGATAAGGGGAGCGCCTGCGCGCATCGCTAAATCCATTATTTTACAAATCTTTCGCGCATTGGCCTCAGAGAGGGAACCGCCGAAAACGGTGAAATCCTGCGCGAAAACGTAAACCAGGCGGCCATCGATGCGGCCAAATCCAGTAACAAAGCCATCCCCCGGCGGGCGCTGAGTTTCCATCCCGAAATCAACGCAATTGTGGCGGACAAACTTGTCCAGTTCCTCAAAACTATTTTCATCAAGCAGCAGGTGGATGCGTTCGCGAGCAGTAAGCTTGCCGGCTCCGTGTTCCTTCTCGCGGCGCTCAACACCACCGCCGGCTTCGGCCTCCACGGATAACTTACGCAACTCTTCCATGCGATCGTGATGATTCGAGGTGGAAGCGGAAAGGCTCTTTTTCTTATCAGACAAGCGGTTCCCCCGCGAGTGCGTCATCTTTTTTGCCAAAAATGCGAACAGCGAGATGCGTGGCCAGCCAGACAGTACCTAGCAGGAGTACAACGCCCAAAAGCAGTTCGGCTCCAATAGCCGCTGCACGTTGCGCGCTGGATTGAATGGCGGTGACGTAAATGGTGGTTTGCACCAAGATGAACATCGCGCCGAGACTCATGGCCACAATCAGGATCGTGGTGAAAATTGCAGCGAAAATCATTTTCATGTCACGGGGTTGCCGTCCGGAGTCACGCAAACAAGAATAACTCAACTGGCTGGTCTGAGGCTCTCGCGATAAGCGTCGGGCGACAAGATTAGCAACATGGTGGTCTGTCTCTCGTTAGCGCAGACCGGACCAGTCGTCCGCCACTAGGATGGAATCGCTGGGATTTGAGGGATCGTACTTAACGCTCGCGGGTTGCCCGGCCACCAGCCGTTCAAAACGGATCTGGCCCTCGAGACCGGTAATATCCTGCGCAGTATGGTAGGTCACGCCGGAAATCGCGTAGCTGTAAGAAACCAGCTGGCGCAATTGTGTGTCGGGCAGCGGCCGAGCGCCCAACCCAAACACTGTTTTCTTTTTCGCTGACGGCTCAAGAGGATGCTCGGCGAATTCCACAATCTGGCCCTCGGTGATACGTCCGATGTGGTTCAGATGCAGCCGGCGCTTACGTTCCATGGCCTCGGAAGTTTCCGCAGGACGAGAAAACGCGTACCCGATCATCGCTATGGCGACAATTGCGGCAGCCGCCATGGCCAGAATAATATTCAGATCAAGGAATACAAAATTCAACATCCCGGCTCCGGTCCAAAATTTCGCGGATATTCGCAGGGGGACCATTGCCTCGGGCAGCAATCGTGAGACGGCAACAAAATAGCGTTACGGCCCGGGAGACCCCACGCAGCGTAGTTTACCGGAATCAACAGGCTCGTGAAGTTGCGCCTGGGGAGCATGCGCTGAATTACGCAACAGACGCCTCGCGATAATTTCAAGCCGAGGCTTGGGGAATTAGACCGTCCAAGAGTGTGAAGGACTAATGCTTAGTGGAGCGATTAGCCGGCCCGATGGTGAGGGTGTTCGAAGTGCGCTGAGCGAGCTTTCCAGATGCACCTTCCAATCCAGGAAACCGTCGCGGCGATCAAATACAAAACCGCACCGAGCATGAAAACTTCGAACGGGCTGTACCACTCGCGTAAAGCTGAGAAAAACATACTGAGCGTCCAGTAGGTGACCGTCAGAATGCTCCAGGAAATCAGACTGGAGATCAGTAGGCTTGCCGGTTCGCGGAAGAAACTTAATACCGGGATAAACGCGAGCACTCCCATGATAGCCGCAGCCGCGAGATTGCGCTCAACGGAAATGCGGTCGAACACCGAAACGCGATTGGCAAGATACATCCAACCAGAAAAAGCCAGCGACAATGCCCCACCTGCGAGCAGGCCGATGCGGACTGCGGAGCCCCTTGACACCTGGAACTGTTGAGGCGCGTGAGTTTGCGGGCGAGCCAACATCGATAACAGCTCCGACTACGGTATAACCCGGGATTATTGCAATGGTTGCGCTATTTCTACGAGGGCCGGGGGACTTGGCGCGCTTTCATTGCCTGCTCGGTCCACCGCTGTCACGACATACCAATAGCGGTGTGCGGCCTGTACAGAGGTATCACGATAAGCGGGCGTGGGCAACAACTCCTGTGTCAGAAGCTGACCTTTTGTGTCCGGCTGCTCGCTTCGATAGACGCGATAGCCGGCAAAATCTGGTTCCACATTGATGGACCAGGAGAGATCGACAACTGGAGCATTATCGGTTTCGCCGGGCACTACGGCGGCAGAAATAGCTTGCGGGACGGCAGGCGGAAAAACATCGCGAGGCGTGACGATGGCGGGCGAAGAGTCAGCGGATTCAAGACCCACGCCATCCCGGTCGAGCACGCTGCGGACTATGTAAGCGTAGGTCTTGCCGAATTCGAACGATTTATCGCTGTAGCTTTCTTTGGGTTGTGAAGCTAGCAGCTGAAGCTTGCCGTTTAAATTCAATTGCGAAACGTCATGGTTAGCGAGATCCACCAAGTCAGAGCCAAGCTCCGCACGATAAATATTATAGTGGGCGGCCAAGGTGAGCGGATCACCGGCGGAAGTATGATTCACTGCAGCCCAGCTCAGCTCGATGGCTGGCTCGCTGACCCGAGCTTCGACCGACGCGACGCGCCCGGGTACTGGGAAGATACGCAAGGAAATAATATTGGAATTCGCGGAGGTGCGTTTTTGTGACAGACGCGTTCGCACCGCGTAGATCACCAGTTTACCCCATTGGGCTTTCGTTTCTTCGGGAGTAAGGGGATCAGTGAATTGGAGTTTATCGCCAACAAAATATTTTTCGGCCAGGGCGCCGGGAATTGTGTCGACTACGCGCAACGATTTTAAATCCGGCGAGCCATCGGGTTTTGCTGCGCCGCGAAGGACTTCGACCGCGGGAATAGAGAGCAAACGATCGCCGGTGATCGATCTGCCGGGCATTGTAAATGTGAGTTGCACCCCATCGCCGGCCTGATGCGCGGTTAGGTCGCTAATGGCGACAGCGACCGGGGGCGCGGGTGGAACTGGTTCCCCAGGAGCGCCGCAGCCATCAATGACCAGAAAAAAACCAATCCAGATGCCGCCCAACATGCTTCGCAATATATTGCCCGGCATGATGCTTGCAGCGAAACCCTTGTGAACTTGCCGTCGGAGTCTCGCAGGCGGGATGCTCACTCGATTGGGCTCTCCGTTTCGGAGTGATGGAAATTACAGGATGTAGCGGCTCAGATCCTGATTCTTGACGATGTCGGCGAGTTGTTTGGTGACGTAGGCAGCATCGATCTTAACATTCTTTTTCTTTAGATCCGGGGCTTCGAACGAAAGCTCATCGAGAACTTTTTCCAAAATGGTGTGCAGACGGCGGGCTCCGATATTTTCCGTTGCTTCGTTGACGCTGGTGGCAAAACGCGCGATGGCAGCTACGGCATCGTCGGTGAAGACCAATTTTACGCCTTCGGTTTCGAGCAGGGCCACCGATTGCTTGAGCAATGCGTTTTTAGGTTCGGTAAGAATGCGAATGAAATCTTCTTCCTTCAAAGACTGAAGTTCCACGCGAATCGGCAAACGGCCCTGCAGCTCCGGGATCAGATCCGAGGGCTTGCTGACGTGAAATGCGCCGGCGGCGATGAAGAGAATATGGTCGGTGCGAATCATTCCGTAACGAGTATTGACGGTGGTGCCTTCGATGATCGGCAGGATGTCGCGCTGGACGCCTTCGCGCGAAACATCCGGCCCATGTCCAGATTCGCGTCCGGCCACTTTATCGATCTCGTCGATGAAAATGATGCCCATCTGTTCGGCGCGCTCAACTGCAGTGCGAGTCACCTGATCCATATCGAGAAGCTTGTTTTCTTCTTCCTGGATCAGGTATTCGAACGCATCGGCCACAGACATTTTGCGTTTCTTTTTCTGCTGGCCAAACATTCCGGAGAGGACATCTTTAATATTGACGTCCATTTCTTCCACACCCTGGTTGGAAATAATTTCAAAGGAAGGCATGGAGCGTTCACGAACTTCAATGTCTACCATGCGTTGATCCAGCTTGCCTTCCCGCAGCTGCACGCGTAATTTTTCACGGGTGCGGTCGCTCTGTTCGCGTTGCGTGGTGACCTCCGCTTCGCTGGCGCCGCTTGCAGGCGAAGGTGACGGCGGAAGTAATAGGTCGAGGACGCGCTCTTCGGCGGCTTGTTCCGCGCGGTCGGCGACTTCGTCAAGCTTTTCCTCGCGAATCATGTCGATGGAGGTCTCCACCAGGTCGCGCACCATAGACTCCACATCGCGTCCAACATAACCAACCTCGGTATACTTGGAGGCTTCTACCTTGACGAAGGGGCAGCCTGCGAGACGCGCCAGGCGGCGAGCAATTTCCGTTTTGCCTACGCCGGTGGGACCTATCATCAGAATATTCTTTGGCAAGATATCTTCAGCGATTTCAGGCGCGAGTTTTTGCCTGCGGACACGGTTGCGCAACGCCACGGCTACCGCGCGTTTTGCAGCGTTTTGGCCGACGATGTATTTATCGAGTTCGACAACAATTTCTCGCGGCGTCATGTCGTCGAGGGCGGGTAGCAGCTCGCCTTCTTCAGTGGGCACAGTACCGTTGGCGCCGGGCGTGAGTACAATTTCTTTATCAGTTTTGGTCGGCATCGAATCCTTCTAGATTAATTCCAATCCTCAAGCACAGCGCGACCTTCAAGTCGCCTCAATATGATCCAGCAATTAAGCCCGACTATAGGATGCATTGTTGAAGCTTTACGGTTGATAAACCCGCTGTTAGATCTCCTCAACAGTAAAATTCGCATTGGTATAAATACAAATCTCGCTGGCGATGCGCATGGCTTCCATGGCCAGATCTTTGGCGTTTAATTTCGCGTGCTTTGTTAACGCTCGCGCCGCGGCCAGGGCGTAGGAGCCGCCAGAACCGATGGCCACAATTCCGTCGTCGGGTTCAATGACGTCGCCGTTGCCTGACAAAATAAAAGTTCCTTTGCTGTCTGCAACGATCAGTAGCGCTTCTAGATGACGCAAGGCTCGATCCTTGCGCCATTCTTTAGCCAGTTCGACTGCGGATTTCTGCAGGTTGCCGGAGTGTTCCTGGAGCTTACTCTCGAAACGTTCGAACAAAGTGATGGCGTCGGCGGTCGAGCCAGCGAATCCGGCGATGACTTTATCGTTGTAGAGCCGGCGTGTTTTGCGGGCGGTATGTTTCATGACGTGATCGCCCATGGTTACCTGACCATCGGCGATGAGCACTACTTTGCTGTCCTTACGCACGCACAGAACCGTCGTTCCGTGCATCAGTGCGTCTCCCTGGGTGTGAGGCATCGGAATATTATACCGCTGACCACCTTCAGGTCCCTAAATTCGTGCGAGCGCGCCAGGGTTTTTCCGCTGCACTGAGCGTTATTCTAACTTTTATGTTCGCGCCGCGAGCGCTAATGCATTGCGATGCGCGATAGCTTCGATGGTGATCATGGGGTTGACTCCAGAAGCGCTTGGAAAACTGGAGCCGTCCATCAGGAAAAGATTGCGCACTTCCCACGTTTCGCCGTCGGGGTTAGTCGCGGAAGCTTTGGGAGAACTGCCAAGGCGGGCCGTGCCCATGATGTGAAAGGAAAAAAGAGCGAGTCGGCCGGAATCCCAGCCCGCTGAATCCATAGATTGAGTGAAAGAATCGAGCGAGCCGCTGCGGCCTGGTTCGTAAGCGCACCATTTTGCGTGCGGCGAAAAAATATGGCGGGCGCCGGCTGCTTCAAGAATGCGCGCGGCGGAGATAAACCCCTGGCGCAAGTGCGCACGGTCGAATGGTGAAAGAGCATAGTGCGCGACGGGATGGCCTTGCGGATCGGTGGTTACGCGCCCGCCGTCCTTGTCGCGCAAAAGAACGCCGATGCCCACGGTATTCGAAAGCCGCTCGAGAAAAGAACGATGCTGCGCTGGATTGCGCCACGGTAGAGCAGCCATGGCGATTACAGGTTGCATCGCGGTAGTTTCATATTTCACGCCAAAATTTCCGGTCATCGAGCGATGTTCGTCGGAGTAGATCGCCTGCATCGTTCCTTCCCAGGGCCGAATTTCTTCGTCGAACACGCCATTCACATTAGAGACTGGATGTAGATGCAGGTGCTTGCCGATATGTTCGTTGCGAAGGCCAGAGCGGCGCAGCAGTGCCGGCGTGTGGATAGCGCCGCAGGCTACCACGACGGATTTACAGGTGATGGAGACGCGATGCCCGCTTTTCGAGATAGCTTCGACGCCCGTGGCGTGGCCGGCTTCAATGCGAATTTTCTGAGCACGCGTTTCCGTTACGATCCGCGCATGATTTTTTTGTGCGTCTGTAACCCACGTTTTTGTTACCGATTGTTTGGCGCCCAAGGCGCATCCGACCCCGCAATAGCCGCAGATTTCTCCTTGGTCGCAGCCGACCACGTTGCGTGGCATAGCGTCAACGTGCCAGCCCAGAGCGCGCAAACCGCGATCCAGAATCCGTTCGCGCGCGGAAATGCGATTGTTTTTATTGTTTACAGAAAGCCGTGCGCACACCGCGTCAAGACTGCGCGTGTATTCGTTTCTCGTGAACCACGGTACGCCACTGGCCGCCCACTCCGCGCGGATATCATCAGGCGTTCGAAACGACGTAGTGTAGTTCACAACGGTGCCACCACCCAAACATTGCCCCGCTAATAACCCCACACTGTGATCAGCCGTGGCTGCAGAACCGCCCTCGGTATACAAGCGCTGATAGCCAGCAAGCTCAGCGCCGTCGAAATCAGCTTCGTCGTAATATCCACCGGCTTCGAGAATGATCACGTCTTTACCTGCGGCAGCGAGCACAGCTGCCGCAGTGCCGCCACCCGCTCCCGAACCGATAATGCAAATTTCACAGAACAGTTTGGTGTCTTGTTGCGGAACGAGAGTAGTCAACTCACGAGACGCCCTCGAGCGATCACCGAGGTTCGGGGGGCCCGGATAACCGATTTTGTCCCACACCGGTGTGCGCGCGCCGTGCAAGCGCGGCAACATCACGTAAAGGTATGACACCGCTTTGCGCAATGCCTGAAACGCAGCGCGGCGACGACCCAGTGAGCTTTCGGCCCACGACAGCAACACGCGAACCCGGGCTTCTGTCGAGAGTTTCGAGAAGCGCGACGCACGCTTCACCGAAATCATGCTGTGCAGTTGCGAATCCCAGAAATTGAGTAGCTGCAGGAATCGTTTATGATCGCCGCGGCGCGGATTGAAATCCATGGCATCGGCGATCGCTTGTGGCACACCGAGCTCAGAAGCCGATGGCCAGCCATCGGCCTGGGGCGCGAAAGTGTCGCAAATTAATTGCAGGGAATGCTGCTGGCGAGAGGTTAATTTCATCGGCGGGCACAGACTAACAAAAGACGGTGAACGCGGGAAGGAAAGGCGGCGGGCCAGCGATTTCGGAGAAGGGTACAGCTTCCGAGACCGAGCACAGTTTCACAAAATCAGTCTCGGGCGTTCCTATATCTATCTTTGTCTTTTTTGTTTCCGACTTGCGCGTAGCGCTTTTCAAGCGCGGCCTTCGAGAACATGTCTTCGGGAAGATGCGGATCAAAAGTGCAGGTGTCGTAGAACGCCTGGTAGTTACGTTCACCGTTACGCTCGCGGGAAATCTGCAACGCGACCATCACCCCACCTTTGCGCTGGTAGTTCGTATAAATGGTGGTTTCCTGTGTACGCTCCTGAGTGTTTTCGTCAACGGAGGTCATCACGCTGTGCAGCAATAAATGCGAGGAGCGGTCAACGCCCAGCCGCAGGGTTCGCTGAGCATCGGAAATTTCCACCCAATCGACGGGCCGCATATCGACGATGCCTTGTCCCGCATAATTCAGATTTAAATTTTGATCCTTGAGCCCGAAGCGCAGCACATTATCCACGTTGTATTTCACCGTCGCGGAGAAATCAGAGACCGCTTGAGCCGGTTCTTCACTGACACCAGCTCGATCCATGGTCCAGCCCTGGTGGCCGTCGAAAGCGTCGATAATATTGCCCTTTTTCGAGTAGTCAATGCGGTGTTTGTCGGGGTAACGCCAATAATCCTTGAAGTCGATAAAGCCCATGAGTTCACCGGCATGCCCGAATTGCGCCCGGCGGCCATCGCATTCGCGCTCACGAACCTCGAGATAGGCGGGGCCGCCCAGAGCCTCCGTCAATTGGTTAAGAATCTCGCGTGCTTTGGCGACGCGCTGCTCCGGCATCATGGCATCCGGATTCTGCTCTGGGCGCATTGCAGCAATACCCGCATTGCTCGCGATGTACGCTGCGCTCGCCACAACAAGCGCGCACGACAATTGCCTCCAGGCATTCGGAAACTTCAACCACACAAAACCGATCCTCCATTTACATTGATGACCTCGCCGGTCATGAAGTTGGCCAGATCGGAAGCCAGAAACAGAATGGGCCCGGCAATTTCTTCCGCAGTAGCGGCACGCCCGAGCGGAATGGCAGCGGCCACCATTTTTTGGCCTGCTTTCGAATTAAGGACGTCATTGGACATATCCGTGGCAACCCAACCGGGCGCGACGGAATTAACCAGAATGTTATGACGAGCGAGTTCCGAAGCCAGTCCTTTGGTGAGGCTGATAATGCCGCCTTTGGAAGCCCCGTAATGCGTGTGCAACGATTCACCGCGCTGCCCGGCCGTAGAGCTGACTGGAATGATTTTGCCGGATTTTTGCTTGATCATGTGCGGCACGGAAAAATGAATGATGGAATACACGCTGGTAAGATTCACACGAATCATGTCGTCCCATTGCTTCTCGGTCATTTTGTCGATGGGTAGATCGTCGCTGTTCCAGACACCGGCGTTGGGAACCACGATGTCTAGACGTCCCAGCCGGGAAATAGCGAAGTCCACCAGTTTTTTGTTATCCGCGTGGCGGCCAACGTCGGCTTTAAAGCCTTCCACACGGGTGCCATGTTTTGCCGCGTCCTGCTGCACCTGCATGGCGGGTTCTTTGGATTTGTAATAATTGAAAACCACGTCAGCGCCAGCTTGGGCAAAGAGTTTGACTGCTGCCGCGCCAATGCCTCTTGAGCCTCCGGTAATCAGTGCCGCTTTGCCCGCCAATGAAATCATCTGTCCCCCAACTGCGTTTTGAACCGAATAAACTTTTGGCCGGAACTTTTCCGTTACTTGCTGACGTCGTTCTTCTCCGCAGGATCTTCGCAACTATACACTTGCGCGACTGGGCTACGAGCTTGACTGGCCGCGGCAATAAAGTCCCGAAACAACCTTTCAGAAAAAGCGTCTCCGAACATGCGTTCAGGATGCCACTGCACGCCGACGATCCAGTTCGAATCGCCGGTCCATTCGACCGCCTCGATGGTGCCATCGGGAGCATGCGCGGTGACCTGCAAGCCCTTCCCAACGCGCTCCACGGCCTGGTGATGCGAGCTATTCACCGGCGCTTCAACGGTTCCGGCAATTTTGGCCAGGCGGCTAGCCTCCTCAAAAGTCGCGGCATGGATCGGGTCGGCCTCCGGCTCGGGAACGATGTCGTGCCTGGTATGCGCTATGGGCGTGTCCGTCTCTTCACGCAGATCCTGAATCAGGGTGCCGCCCAGATAAACATTCAGGAGTTGGCAGCCGTAGCAAATGGCTAGGACCGGCTTTTTTTCACTGAAAGCGTGCTTCAAAATGGCGCGATCGGTATTTTCCCGCGCGGCATCGGGCGGTTCGGACTTGCCGCGATTTACCTCGCCATATTCGGCGGGTGCGACGTCGGCAGGGCTCCCCGGCAGGACGAAGCCATCAAGGTTTGGTAATAGCTCTTGAAGCTCTTGCGGACGCTGTAGCGATAGCAGCACTGGCTCACCGCCGGCGGCCCGCACGGCATCCTGATAATTCTTGGTCTTAGCGAGATTGACCTTCGTCTCTTCAGCAGACGTCCGCCAGGGAATCCCCACTCTTGGGGGTTGTAATTTGGGGGGGGACATGGAACCCATGAATCCTAGCATCCTAGCTAGAAAACCAGCAACCCGGCGGGAACGATGACGACCATTGCGGGCCAAATAGAAGCACGCCTAAGGCTTAGGCGAAGCGGGATTGTTCATTGCGAGGGGGACGTACGGTTCATCGAGGCAAAACGAGGGTTGGTGAAAAAGCGGCGGTAGAGCACCAAGACTTTCAGAAAGTTGCTCGAAGGAACTGGTCCAAAGTGTAACGTGGCCCAGCTTTCGGCCGGGGCGAGGCGATTTACCGTAGAGGTGCAGATGGGCGCCCGGAATGGCAAGAACCTCGGCGCTCTCCGGCGTTTCACCAATGAGGTTCAGCATGGCGGCGAAGCCATAAACTTTCGTGGAGCCCAAGGGCAAATCCAGAACTGCCCTGAGGTGATTTTCGAATTGGCTGGTTACCGCGCCCTCGATCGTCCAATGCCCGGAATTGTGGACCCGGGGTGCCATCTCGTTAGCCACAAGGCGCCCCCGATATTCGAAAAATTCGATGGCCAGAACGCCGGCATAGTCCAGCTCGGTAAGAATGCCGCGAGCGATATCTTCAGCTTCGCGCTGAAGAGCCGGGGCAAGCGATGGAGCTGGTGCGATGGAAAGCCGCAAAATGCCGCCGTGATGGCGATTCTGCACCAGCGGGTAGAAAACGATGTCCCCGTTGCGCGCACGGACGGCCAGAATAGAAAGTTCACGTGTGAAAGAAATAAAGCGCTCCAGGATGAACGGGGCCGAGTCCCGTGACGCGTGCGCCCCGTTCACGCTCGGCGCTTTGACGAAAGCGCCTCCTACTTCACTTTTTAGCTGGTCTACATCAGCAGCCGTCCGCAGTACCCACTGACCCTTGCCGTCGTACCCGAAGCGAGAGGTTTTCAGCACGGCGGGCAAACCGATGGCGGCTACTGCCGCGTCCAGCGATTTCAGATTATGGATTGGCGCGAACTCCGTGGTGGCGATGCCCAGCTTGCGAAATAACGATTTTTCTTTCAGGCGGTCTTGCGCGACCTCCAATGCCGCCGGCGAAGGAAAGACCGGAACGCGTTCAGCTAGAAATCTAGTAGCAGCAACGGGAACATTTTCGAATTCGTAGGTGATGAGTTCAAGCCCGCTGGCAAATTTTTCAAGCGCGGCTTGATCGTCAAAATCGGCGGTGACGCGTTGCGCTATGCGGCCCACGGGCGCTTCCGGAGAAGGATCGAGGAAACGGAACCGCAACCCAAGTGGATATCCGGCCAACGCCAGCATGTATCCGAGTTGACCGCCGCCAAGAATGCCGATGGTCACGAGGATTTCCTCGACTTGCTTGTGCGCTTTCCGCCGCCGCTTTTCTTAGATTGCGCGGGTGCGGAGGGATCGGCAGCCTCGAGGACACGATTGGTTTGCGCCTCGCGAAATTTGCGCAGCGATTCTCGAATCGCCGGATATTTGGTGCCCAGAATCGCCGCAGCGAGCAGCGCAGAGTTGATGGCCCCCGATTTGCCGACAGCCAACGTTCCTACTGGAATTCCGCCAGGCATCTGGGCGATGGAAAGCAGCGAATCGAGCCCTTTGAGAGCTTTGGACTCTACCGGTACGCCTAAAACGGGCAACACGGTTTTCGACGCAGTCATGCCCGGAAGATGCGCGGCACCCCCGGCTCCCGCGATGATCACTTCGATCCCACGCGCTTCGGCGCCAGAGGCGTATTCGAACAACAAATCTGGAGTGCGGTGGGCGGAGACGACTTTTGTTTCGTGAGGAATGCCTAATTCGGACAAAGTTTTGGCGGCAGGTTCCAATGTGTCCCAATCAGACGAAGAGCCCATGATCACGCCGACAAGCGGGTTGGCGTGCAATTGATTTGCGCTATCGCGCGACGGTGATTTTTTAGGCATCTTGATGCTGCGTTCCGCTTAAAGACGATGCAAATGACGAGGCGGATATTCTACGGTGTTTTGAGGTCTGCGGCGACTTGCGCGCGATTTTTCCAATAGGCCCGCAGCTGGCCGACCAGATAAAGAGAACCGCAGACGAAGACGGCGTCCTGAGGCTGAGCTTTGGCTAACACATAGTCCAACGCTGTTTCGGCATCGCGGATGGTTTCAAAGTGGCGCGCGTGATACCCGGCGATCTCTGCCAATTGTGAAGTAGAGATGGCCCGCGGCGTGCGCGGTTCGGTTAACACCACTTCGGCGGCCAACGGAAACAGCCACCCGGCTACTTCGTCCACGGATTTGTCTCGCAGCGCTCCATAGATGAGCCAGATTTTGCGTGAGGCGAAATTCTGGGCGAGAAATGCTGCTAGTTCGCGAGCAGCGCCGGGATTATGCGCGCCATCGAGATAGACATCCGGATGCGCTCGCAGTTTTTCTAGGCGTCCAGGCCACACAGTGTTTGAGATGCCGGAGGCGATGGCGTCGTCCGTGACGTGTAAGCCAGAAGTGGCGAGGACGCGCGCGGCTGCGACAGCGTTAAGCGCGTTTTGCACCTGGAAATGGCCAATTAAAGATGGGGAGATAGCAAGTGACCAGCCGGACGACACCTCTACAATTGTCGCCGTGACGGCTCCTGCTGGAAAGCTTTGTGATTTCTCCTCGCTCGCGCCGACAGGCTTTTCATCGATGCGAAAAGCAACAGCGGTTTCGACGACCGGGCACCCTAGCTCTCTGGCGCGTTTGAGGATTACTTTGCGTGCTTCGGGAAATTGTTGCGCGACCACGACGGGGGTGTTCGGCTTCAGAATGCCGGCCTTCTCCGCTGCAATTTCCTGCAGGGAGTGGCCCAGGAAATTTTCGTGGTCAAAGTCGATGGGAGTAATGATGGTTACCGCCGGCGCGAGAATATTTGTGGCGTCGAGACGGCCTCCGAGTCCCACTTCGAATGCTGCAAAATCCACTCGTTGCTGTGCGAAGTGCTCCATGGCCATGGCCGTGACGCACTCGAAATAGGTGGGGTGAGCGCGTAATATGCCGTCGGCAAGCAGTTGCTCGATAGTTTCGTGGATTCGCGTAAATACGGCGGCAAAATCTTCATCGCTGATTTCTTTCCCATCGATACGAATGCGCTCGTTTATTTTTTCCAAATGAGGAGAGGTATTGAGTCCGGTCTGCAGCCCGGCATGCCGCAGGATCGATTCCAGAAAAGCAGCCGTCGACCCTTTGCCATTCGTGCCGGCGATATGGGCGCTGGGATAGGCGCGACTGGGATGACCGAGCCGCTCATCGAGGATCGTTATATTTTCCAGATTGAATTTGGCCGCGGCGGCTTGCGTGGGTGCGGCTAACTCCCGGCCAAGAGAAAGCAGGTAAGTTACCGCGGCGACGTAATCCATTTTCTGCGGAAGTCAGTTCAACAAGAGATCAAGCGAAGTGCCGATGAAGGACTTCAAATCTTTGCGCGAAACGATGGCATCCAGAAACCCATGCTCCAGCAAAAATTCGGAGCGCTGGAACCCTTCAGGCAATTTCTGGCCGATGGTTTGTTCAATCACCCGTGGGCCCGCGAAACCGATCAAGGCCCCCGGCTCGGCGATATTCAGGTCACCAAGCATGGCGAAGCTAGCGGTAACGCCGCCGGTGGTCGGATCCGTCAACAAGGAGATATAAGGCAGCCTGGCGTCATCGAGTTTGGCGAGCGCTGCGGAAACTTTTGCGAGCTGCATCAGGCTTATCGTTCCTTCCATCATGCGTGCGCCGCCCGAACAGGACACGGCAATAAACGGTTGACGCGTTTCGATGGCCAGTTCGATCCCGCGGGTTACCTTTTCTCCAACGACTGCGCCCATGGACCCGCCAATGAAGCCAAACTCCATCGCGCAGCAAACCACCGGGCGGCCGTTCAATTGGCCTTCAGCAGTGATGATCGCGTCGTTCATTCCTAATTTTTTGCGAGCTTCTTTCAGTCGAGTGGCGTACGGCTTGGTGTCCGTAAAATTCAACGGATCGGAAGAAGTCATGCCCGCGTCATGTTCCGTGTAACGCCCATCAAGCAGCATTTCCAGCCGCTTTTTGGCATCCATTTTGAAATGGAATTGGCACTTAGGGCAGACAAAAAGATTTTCTTCCAGATCTTTACGGAAAACGATAGTGCGGCAAGAGTCGCACTTGACCCACAGGCCTTCGGTGCGCACCCGGCGTTCTTCAGGCGGAGTGCTCTGTTCAATGGCTTTTTTATCGCGCTTAAACCAGGTCATAGATAGTCAGCGGTGCGGGACTAATAGTCGATCCCCCGCTGCGCCAGTATACCCTTCGTGTAGGGGTGTTTCACCTCGCGCATCTCGGTAACCAGGTCAGCCAGCTCGGTTATCTGTGGATGGGCATTTCGGCCTGTGCAGATGACGTGGACGCGCTCCGGCCGATTTTTCAATGCTTCCGCAACTTCACCGGCGTCGAGCATTTTGTAACTTATGGTGTAGTTGATTTCGTCGAGGATCACCAGATCGTATTTCCCGCCGTAAATTGCTTCCCGACCGGCCTGCCAACACTCCCGCGCCAATTTGATATCTTCGGGATCGGTTTCCGCGCCGCCAATTTTTACGAAACCCCGGCCCATGGGCCGGATTTCAAATTTGTCGTCGCCCAGCATTTTGGCGGCATCCAGTTCACCGTAATGCCACGAGCCTTTGATGAATTGCACCATCAAAACGCGCATGCCTTGCCCTACAGCGCGAAATGCCGTACCCAGCGCACAAGTGGTCTTCCCCTTGCCGGGGCCGGTGTAAACGATGAGCAATCCCTTTTCTTCCGGCATCAGAGTCCGATCGAGCGGTGTGAGTCATTGGCGAAGCGCAAAGAAGTTTGCGGATTGCCCGCGGAAACGTCAAGCGCTACACTGCGCATGACGCCAAAAAAAATTCTTCTTACAGCAATTGCAGGCGCTTCACGAGCTCCCCGGCGATGCATTGAACGCGGTCTTGCGTAGCTGCAGGCATAGCGGTTTTTGTTTTTGCATGGGGGTCGGACAATACGATCCACAAGCCCGGCCGGTAAACTTCATCGTCACCGGGACAAATCGCGCCAGTCAATTGAACAAGTTCAAGCGCGGGAGGCTTGGAATGCGTGAAATCAAGTTTCGCATTTTCGGGAGAGCCAGCCTGAAAAGGCGGGTGAACTAGCAGGTCCATCAAAACGCCGCGAGCGTCATCCACGAGATCGCGAAATCCCTGGGAAACCAGAATAGAGTCGACGTCGCGCGGGGTCGGCTGTTCCAGTAGATCGAGATCGTAATCGGGCAGCGGCTTGTCTAGCGGAATTTCGATCGTGGCTGAGGGCTGATTTATATCGGCGATGATGCGAATGGACATAGTTGCTGCTTTCGAATGCACAAACTACTTTGGGTAGGCGCTGCCAGCGAGAATTGCAAAGGCACGGTAGAGCTGCTCTGCGAGCATAACACGCGCAAGTTCGTGCGAGTAAGTCATGGCGCTAAGCGATAACTGTTGCTGAGCCTGGCGACGAATATCTTCAGGGAAACCCTCGGCTCCCCCACACACGAAGATCAATTGGCGGGTGCTTCGGTCGCGATGCTCGCCGAGCCATTTGGCAAAGGTTCTCGAATCGAGGCTCTTTCCCGTGTCGTTCAGCAGCACAATGGTCGATGGCTGGTCGAAGGCAAATTTTTTCAGCGCCGCTTCCGATTCGCGCAGCTCGGTGACTTCGATAGGCGTGTAACGGCTGATACGCTTCACGTAATCATCGATGATCACTCGAAGCTCCGGCCGCCGAGTCTTGCCAAGCATGACCAGCTTCAAACGCATTTCTTTTAAGCCATCAGGAAACTGCTTCGCCCGGGAAATGGTCGGAGTCTCCAGCGCCGCGGCGAGACACGCTATCGTGGCCGAGGCTTTCGGGTGAATCCGGGATTTCCAGTTTCGGCGCGGAGCGCCACAGACGCTCCAGATCGTAATACCGCCGCGCCTGTTCGCTGAACACGTGCACTACGAACCCTCCAAAATCAAGCAGCGCCCACTCGGCAGAGCGCTGCCCTTCGCGATGCTCCGGCGAGCGCTGCGCGTGCTTGTACAATTGCTCTTCGACCTCGGTGCAAATGGCCTGCACCTGCGGGGTACTGAAGCCGGTACAGATCACGAAATACTCCGTGAATGCGCCCAGGCCGCTCAAATCGAGCACCGTAATCGCCCCGGCTTTTTTTTCCTGAGCCGCATGAACGGCCAGTTGCACACCTTTTGGAAAGGATTCTAATTTCACTGGTATAACCTTTGTTTCAAAATGTATTCCTCTACGCGGGCAGCTACAAGCCCATGAATGGATTGACCGCGATTCGCGCGGCGGCGAATATCTGTTGCAGAAATATCGCTGTTCACGTTTTCCAAAAGATATACCGTGCTGCGATGCAGGTGCGCCACCACCGGTGAAGGATGCGCAGCTTCGGTTTCTTTTTTTACATCGGGGCGCGCAATCGAGTCCGGGGGAATGACTAGGCGCAGCGCTTCCGGGCGAATGCCCGGGCGATTGGCGACGATGAAGTCGCACAAGCCCAGAAGCGTCTCGTATTCCTTCCACATTGGAATATCCAAGAATGCGTCCGCACCAATGATAAAAAAAACTCGGTCACCGGCACCGTTGTAGGTGTGCCGAAAATAGCGCACCGTGTCGACCGAATAATGGAGCTGGGTGCCGCTGAAGTCTTCCCCAGCTTCGGCCAGCGACGGAACAAAGTGAGGATGTTCCGTGCAAGCGAGAGAAACCATTGCAAAGCGGTGCGGGAATGGCGCGAGATGCTGTTTCAGCTTGTGCGGCGGCCGGCTGGCCGCGATGAAATGAATTTCGTCAAAATTAAAGCGGCGGTCGGCCGCACGAGCAATAGCCAAATGGCCGTTATGGATGGGAT
The DNA here is from genome assembly GCA_035490135.1 of Candidatus Methylomirabilota bacterium. Lineage (GTDB taxonomy): Bacteria > Acidobacteriota > Terriglobia > Acidiferrales > UBA7541 > Acidiferrum. The sequence goes on along the minus strand of DATHGV010000453.1, from coordinate 2,094 downwards.
CAAATGACCCACCGAAAACAGCGATGCGACGCGGATGATGCTTTGCAGCAGTGCGGTGGGCTTGCGCGGTGGTCAATGCTTCTCCGGAATTAAAGTTGTCAGCCACACTGCGGTTTGGGAGCCATGTAGTAATTCTCTCATGACTTTTCGTCGCGGCTCGCTAGCGGCACATGCACCGGATGCTCGCCAGCACTGGTCGGAATGACCGGCGAGGAGTCAGGCATTTGATCATCGCCAGCATCGGGCGCCGGCCGGGGAATTTTGTCCAAAGCGTCGGCAATAGAACGGACCAGCTCTTTTACACCTTCGCCAGTAGCGGCGGAGATGGAATGAAATTCAAGATGCTCCCTTCGGCAAAAATCGCGCAGCGCTTCGAGGCGCGTGCGGTCGGTAGTAGCGTCGAGCTTCGTGGCCACCACGATCAGCGGCTTTTCCGTAAGAGTTTCGCTGAAGGCGGTTAACTCCCCCGAAATAATTTCATAAGCACGGATCGGATCGTCATCGTTCGAATCACTGGTGTCGATCAGGTGGACGAGCAGCCGCGTACGTTCCACGTGACGAAGAAAACGCATGCCCAAGCCGGCACCTTCGTGCGCACCCTCGATCAGTCCAGGAAGGTCCGCGACGACGAACGTTCGCCCTAATTCGGTGCCGTGTGCGCCGGTACCGCCATCAGCGTTCACTACACCAAGATTTGGCTCCAAAGTGGTGAAGGGATAATTCGCGATTTTGGGGCGCGCCGCGGAAATCACGGAGATCAATGTGGACTTGCCGGCATTTGGGAATCCCACCAAGCCTACGTCTGCGAGTAATTTCAATTCCAGACGCAGGTGACGCTCTTCGCCGTCCTGACCTTCTTCATGCTCGCGAGGAGCCTGGTGCCACGGTTTAGCGAAATGTTGATTGCCGCGTCCACCTCTGCCGCCGTGCGCTACAAGAACCCGCTGGCCAGGCGTAGCCAGATCCGCGATGGTCTCATTCGTTCGTGCATCGAATACCACCGTCCCTACCGGAACCAGGAGCACCATGTCTTCGCCCGATTGCCCGCTGCAATTGGAACCCTCTCCGTGACGGCCACGGTCGGCTTTGAATTCACGGTTATAGCGATAACGCAGCAACGTATTGTCATTAATGTTGGCTTCCAGATAAATACTTGCGCCATGGCCGCCATCGCCGCCGGAAGGGCCGCCACGCGGAACGTATTTTTCGCGGCGAAACGCTACGCAGCCGTTGCCGCCATGGCCTCCCTTTACGAATATTTTTGCTTCATCAGCGAACACGAAATGTCCTTTGAGCTCTTAACGGAGGAATTGTTGCAAAAACAAAACGGTCCCGGATGACCGGGACCGCAAAAAAATCGCAGACCGAAGTCCGCCTGAATTCATAGTGCCGATACCGTTCAGTTCGTCGCAGATTTCGCCGAAGATTTCGCTTCGTCGGTTGGTTGCACACTGATAAAGCGGCCGTTGCGGCCCTTGTCCTGGAACTGCACTATGCCGGTCACCAGTGCGTAAAGCGTGTCGTCCTTGCCCTGTCCAACGTTGACGCCAGCCTGATGCTTAGTGCCGCGCTGGCGAATGAGGATGGTTCCGGCGTTGACAAATTCTCCGCCAAAGCGCTTCACGCCCAGCCGCTGGCCGTGTGAGTCGCGGCCGTTTGTAGAGGAGCCGCCGCCTTTCTTATGTGCCATGATGAAATCCTTTTCGGGAAACTTACGTCAAATCCCAGTGAATATTTTATTCCGGCCTGCAGTTACAGCGAGATGTCGCTGACCTGTACCGCCGTATAATTCTGGCGATGGCCGCGAGAAATCTTGTACTGGTTGGTCTTCTTGAATTTAAGCACAGTGACCTTCTTGGAGCGTCCCTGTTGCACGATCTTCCCGGTGACTTTGGCTTTGGCAGCATGCGATCCGGAAAGTATCTTTTTATCTTCCGTGTGCACCGCCAGGACCGACCCAAAATTCACAACTTCGCCCACATCACCGCTAACTCGTTCAATTCGAATAGTATCGCCCGGCGCGACACGGTACTGCTTGCCCCCGGTTTTGATTACCGCGTACATAAGCCTCCACCCTCTAAAGACAAACTATAA